>JBGPYG010000375.1:0-4009 GCA_041493085.1 Pyrinomonadaceae bacterium
AAGATGGTGGCTCTGTTGTGAAGAGACACCATGGTCCTCCCTGGAAGGAATACTGTAGCCATTGACTGCTTGAGGAAAAGCGAAAGTGGGAGTGATTGGTTCGGGTCTTTATCGCCCGCAGCCGACCCGCGATAGAATGGCTCTCAAGAATCTTCCTCGCGGTGTGAGTTGGATGTTTGCGCGCGGGCGTCTGAATTCGGGCGTTGGGCGCATCCAGAGGGGAACGGAATCAGGAGGGTATGTGCGCAACATTTTCCTGAGCTACTCGCACAAAGATAAGGTCTTCGTCGATCGGCTGGCTACAGACCTTGAGGGTAGTGGTGCCAAGATCTGGCTGGATCGTCGCGAAATCAAGCCCGGCGATTCCATCGTCGACTTGGTCCATGATCAGCTTCGACGAAGGTGCCTTCCTCTTGGCGGTGCTGTCGCCGGCCTTCGTTGCCTCCCGTTTTGCCCGACAGGAACTGAGCGAGGGTTGAACTGAATCCGCGGGCTCAAGTTGCGTTATTTGGAATTTCAATGCCCATTTGCGTGAGCTGAGTGGCGAGCTTGCAACTTACGAGTGGCAGGTTTCAGCCGAGTGGGCCCGCCAGGAATAAGAGCAGTACTTTCCACAAAACAGTTCCCGTTGCCTCACAAAAGCAGCCTACCTATGTCGATTGTGGTTGCCCTCACTGTTAAGTGGACACCGCGGCTCGCCTTGCTAGTTTTCCCTAAATAGTGCATAGTGACGCACGGTTAATCCTTCTCTCGCGCATCGACGGTGATGCGCCCCGCGCATAAGACAGTTAGCGCTGGCGTTTTGGATAGTTCGAGAGCAGGCTGATTTCAACTTCAGAAGCGCTCTTAGAGCATCCGAAAACCGGCCCTTCGCTCCTACCGTTCGACCGAAGCCAATCCGATTCGCAGCTTCTTTTATCCCCACAAGGGGAAAGGTACATCTTTATGTCTATGAAACTTTACGTAGGAAATCTCGCGTTTGCGACCTCAAGCCAGGATCTGCAGGAGCTTTTTGCAGCGGCCGGCACGGTTGAATCGGCGAGCGTCGTGGAAGACCGCGACACCGGACGCTCACGCGGCTTTGGCTTCGTCGAAATGTCCAGCAAGGAAGAAGGCGAGGCAGCTATCGCTCAATTTAATGGCAAGGAAGTCAACGGTCGTGCGCTGAACGTCAACGAAGCCAAGCCCCGCGAGAATCGCTCGGGCGGCGGCGGTGGTCGTGGTTTTGGCGGCGGCGGCGGCGGTGGTCGCGGCGGCGGCGGTGGTTACGGCGGTAATCGCGGCGGCGGCGGTGGCTATGGCGGCGGCGGTGGTGGCGGTGGCAATCGCGAGCCCCGTTGGTAAGCATTTCTTAATGCCCCAATTAACGCCCGGGCGTTGGCGAGTCGTTGGCCATCACTGGCTCCTTTTCGCCAACGCCCACGCGTTGATATCAAACCCTTCCATATCTCCAGGGCATTGCCCTGAACTGGAATTTACTAACGCCTTTGGCGTAATCACATCTGCGCAACGTTTGCGCAAGAAAGAAACTAGTAGGAGTTTATGAATTTTTCTCAACTGGGACTGGCGCCCGCACAAGTGCGCAGCTGCGAGTCTCTCGGATACACCGAACCAACACCGATTCAGGAACAGGCAATCCCTGTGGTCCTAAGCGGCCAGGATCTGATCGGCTGTGCTGAAACCGGCACAGGCAAGACCGCCGCATTTCTGCTCCCCATTATTCAGAAGATGACCGAGAAAGCGCGCCCCGGCGTTCGCGTGCTCGTGCTCGCGCCAACGCGCGAACTGGCAATGCAGATTCACAAGAACTATGTCGAGCAAAATCGCGTGAAGGCCAATCGCGGCGTCACGGTAATCGGCGGCGCCAACATGCGCACCCAAATCGCGGATCTGCGACGCGGCGTGGCGATCGTTATTGCCACGCCTGGACGTCTGCTTGATCTGGTCGAGCGCGGTGCAGTCAATCTTTCCGCGGTTGAAGTTCTCGTCCTCGACGAAGCTGATCGCATGCTGGACATGGGATTCCTGCCGGCGATTCGCCGCATCCTTTCAATGCTACCGGCAAAGCGGCAGACGCTTCTCTTCTCAGCCACGATGTCTTCGGATATTGAAAAGCTGGCGCGCACGACAATGAAAGAGCCGAAGCTGATTGAAGTCAGCCCGCGCGGACAGCCTGCGTCGATGGTTGAGCAGTCTGCTTACCCGGTGGCGCAAGAATCGAAGACAGCGTTGTTGCTCGATCTGCTCGAGCGCGAGAAGTTTGAGCGAGTGCTGGTGTTTACCCGCACGCGTCGTGGCGCGGAACGTTTGTCGCACATTCTTTCAGCGCGCGAACACAGCGTGAATCGAATTCACTCTGATCGTACGCAGCCACAGCGTGAGGCGGCTCTGCGCGGGTTCCGCGATGGCCGCACACGAGTGCTGGTAGCGACTGACATTGCAGCGCGCGGTTTGGATGTTGATTCCGTTTCACACGTAATCAACTACGACGTGCCGTCAGCTCCGGAAGATTACGTACATCGCATCGGGCGCACCGGACGAGCCGGCAACACGGGACGAGCGATTACGATCGTTACTCCCGTTGACGAGTTATCGATGCGTGCGATTGAACGACTTACAGGACAAACCGTGGCGCGGGTAGTGCTACCAGGATTTGGCGGGAGAAAGACGGAAACGGGAAGCAAGCCATTTGCACGTGCGACGGCGCCGCGCGCGGTTTTCACTCGTTCCTTCCGACCGCGACGCGCTAGTCGGTAACAAAGCAATAGTGATGAGCGATGAGTCATGAGCGATGAGTGAGGAGTGATGAGAGGCTGGAATTTCACCTGGCCCTCATGCTCCCCGCTTACTGCTCTAACTCATCACTCATTACTCATCACTCATTACTTCCGAAAGGAGCATCTATTGGCAAGAGACGATTTGATTCCAGCGGAGGGCACCATCATTGACAAGCAGCCCAACGCCTTCTTCAAAGTTCAACTGGACAACACTGAGCATGTCGTGCTGGCGGCTATTTCCGGCAAGATGCGCAAAAACAGAATTCGTATTCTGGTCGGCGATCGCGTAAGCGTTGAGATGTCGCCGTATGATCTGTCGCGAGGCAGGATCACCTACCGCTATAAGTGAGCTGTAAGTAGTGAGCAGTGAGCTGTAGGTAGTGATGACTAATTGAGTGATTGAGTCAGGCAAGGTGGCTTACTTTATTCGCTCGATGTTTTCGCCAGGTTCCACAGTAATCGTCTTGAAGCTGGACATGCGCACCAGACCCGGCGCCGAGCCCTTCGGTTTTGTGAGAAACTTTCGTCGCGTGTAGTGAATCGTTACCTTTGAATCTTTGTTAGCCTGGCTGAATTTCGCCGCCAGTTGTGCCGCTTCTATTATCGTGCGGTGGGGGATCTCATCCCGACTCGAGTTTCGCACGATGACATGCGATCCAGGATAGTCGCCGGCGTGGAGCCAAAGGTCGTTAGGACGCGCCACTCGAAAAGTGAGCTGATCGTTATCCCGCGAAGTTCTCCCCACAAATACTTCATAACCATCAGACGATCGATAGCGTCGCATGCCCGGTAGGGTCGGCGACGCTTTTTGTTTTTTCCGACCGGCCGTCGGGCTAATCTTCCGTTCTCCAAACTTGGCAAGCGCTGCCTCATCCCGACTAGCTACTATTTTTTCGAGCTTCACGCGTTTTTCGTCAAGCTCCTCCAGTTCCTGTTCGAGTTGAAGAAATCTGGTTCCAATCTCGTCAACTGCTCGCTTGGCTTTCGTGTAGCGCGAAAAGCATTCGCCGGCTGCTTGCTGCAAGGACACGTTCTCATCCACCTCAATTTCGATCGTAGGCGCTCCTTCAGCGTAGTAATCCGTTAAGCTGACCCTTCTGCCATCGCGTTTCGCACTCGCGATGTTGGCGAGAAGCAAATCGCCCAGGCGTTTGTGTTCTTCTGGATTACCGTGCGCGGCGAGGTCTTTCTTGAGATTGCCCTGTAGCTTTCTCCGCTTCGTTATTTCCTTC
>JBGPYG010000318.1:0-5144 GCA_041493085.1 Pyrinomonadaceae bacterium
GCTGTCGTTGACTACTTTTACCAGGTCCCGCCTGCCGCCAGCGTCAGGCATCCCATTGGGCACAGCCTGTACTTCGTGAGAAACAACTTCTTCTACCTTGATACAGTGGCGCAGTTGGCTCCTCGCTTTTCTCTCTTCGCGTCGTATCGAATTAATAGGGATAATGGACAGGGCAATCGGCTCGCCGATCCGACCGGAACGCCTGGCACTCTAATTTCGTCTTATCCGATGAACTTCCAGTCACCTGAGGCCCGGCTCGCAATTAAGCTCCACCGCCGGCTCGATTGGAATATCGGTTATCAGTACTACAGCTACAACGAGAGTCGCCTGGTTGGACCGCGGCCGCAGAATTATCACGCGCATTTGCCGTACACGTCATTGCGAGTCTATCTTGGTCGCAGAGAGTAGTATTGAACTCGCTGGTTCACTTCTCTGAGAGCCTTAGTAACAAACTCCGGCTGCGTTCACCGCAGTTGGAGTTTGCTTTATGCCGAAGTAGCGAGCGAAGATAACGGAGTTGGAAGGGCCAGCTCGAAATTAGGTTCTTTCTTCGTAGTTTCTTTGCAGGAGGGCGAAGCATGGGTGACATCGCGCGGGAGAGACGCGGAGCGAATCCCGGTTATCAGGAGCGGCCAACTCCAAGCAGGCGCCGATTTCTTGACTACCTGCTTGGCACCAGCGCGATCGCCACTCTGGGCGCGATCGTTTATCCCATCTTCAGATTCATGTCGCCGCCGCAAGTTGTCGAATCCACTGAGAATTCAGTAGTGGCCGCTAAGCTGAACGAGGTGCCGGTAAATTCCGGAAAGATCTTCAAGTTCGGCAACAAGCCGGGCATCGTCGTGCACACGGCCGCGGGCGAGTATAAAGCGTTTTCGGCTGTCTGCACTCATCTGGAATGCATCGTTCAATATCGCCCGGATACGAAACAGATTTGGTGCGCCTGTCACAACGGTCAGTACAACCTGAACGGCAAGAACATCGGGGGTCCGCCGCCGCGGCCTCTCGAGGAATACAAAGTCAATACACGCGGTGATGACATCGTGGTTACGAGATCGTAGGCAGCCGTGAGAATCGAAACCCTGACAGCCTGGCTGGATGAGCGTCTGTCTATTAGCACGCTCGTGGCTATGGCCCAGAAGAAGGAAGTCCCGCTTCACCGGCATTCCATCTGGTACTACTTCGGCGGTATGACGCTGTTTCTCTTTACCGTGCAGGTAGTCACCGGAATTCTGCTGCTCCTCTACTATCGCCCCAGCTCGGAGGGTGCTTTCGAGAGCGTGCAGTTCATCGTGACCGAGGTCAAATTCGGTTGGCTGATTCGCTCGATCCACAGTTGGTCGGCCAATTTGATGATCGCCACGCTCTTCATTCACATGTTCAGCGTGTTCTTTCTACGCGCATATTACCCGCCGCGCGAGATCACCTGGATTAGCGGCGTGCTGCTGCTGTTCATCGTCATTTGCTTCGGCTTCAGTGGCTACCTGCTGCCGTGGAATAAGCTTGCTTTCTTTGCCACGAAGGTCGGCACCGAGATCGCCGGCGTCATTCCCATCGTCGGTCGACCGATGCTTCGGTTTCTGCGTGGCGGGGATGATGTCACCGGCGCCACGCTAACTCGCTTTTTCGGTTTTCATGTAGCGGTCCTGCCGGCGACCGCAACTGTATTGATCGGCATCCATGTGCTCCTGGTGCAACTGCACGGGATGAGTGTGCCCCCAAGTGTAGCGGAACAGTCGGTGAAGAAGATGAAGTTTGTTCCTAATTTTCTTCTCCGCGATCTCATCGGTTGGATTCTGGCGATCGGCGTGCTGGCGGCGCTTGCCGCTCTGTTTCCCTGGGAGCTGGGCGAAAAAGCCGACGCGTTTGCGCCGGCGCCGGCAGGCATCAAGCCTGAATGGTATTTCCTGTTCATGTTTCAAACGCTGAAACTGATTCCGGCAAAGATCTGGAGATTCGACGGCGAAGTGATTGGGATCCTGGCCTTCAACTTCGTCGCCTTGCTTCTGTTCATCGTGCCATTCGTGGACCGGTCGCCAGAAAATAAACGACGAAGATTGGTCTTCAACCTGATTGGGATCGTCGCTCTTCTGTTCATCGTGGGGATGACCATCTTCGGGTATGTCACGTGACATTATGCGGACGGACTGGCAAATCTACGCTACTCGGGTCGCAGCCATGATCGTGCGGCGGTCGGCTTGCGTCGTTTTGTGGACGGCGATCATCCTTCTGCTGTCTATGTTGGCGTCTGCCCAGAAAAAGAGTTCGTGCATCGAGTGCCATTCGAAATTGGAAGACCCAAGACTGAGCGCGCCGGCGAAACTTTTCGATAACGACATTCACCATGCTCGTGGACTTTCGTGCAACGATTGCCATGGCGGCGATCCCAACGCAGACACTAAGGAAGGCGCAAAGGATCCAGGAAAAGGCTATTTGGGAAAACCAAAGACGCTCGATATTCCCGCGTATTGTGGCAAGTGCCACAGCGACGCGAGCCTGATGAAGAGATTTAATCCTTCACTGCGGGTAGATCAGGAACGGGAATACTACACGAGTGTGCACGGCAAGCTACTGAAGAACGGAGAGACGCGGGTCGCGACGTGCATCAGTTGCCACAGCGTCCATGGCATTCGGGCCATCACTGATCCGCTATCGTCAGTTTATCCGTCTAACGTTGCCGAAACGTGCTCCAAGTGTCACGCCAGCGCGGACTACATGCGCGGATTCGGAATTCCGAGCGATCAGTACGATAAGTATAAGAAGAGTGTTCACGCGCAGGCTCTCTATGGGAAACAGGATTTGTCTGCGCCGACCTGCAACGACTGTCATGGCAATCACGGCGCGACTCCGCCGGGCATTGCTTCGGTCGCGAACGTATGCGGGCAATGCCATGCGCGCCAGGCTGAGTTGTTTCAAACCAGCCCACACAAAGCCGCATTTGATCAAAAACAGCTTGCCGAATGCATTACCTGTCACAGCAATCATGCGATTGCCAAGCCCAGCGACCAGCTGATCGGGACTGCCCAGGGCTCGCTGTGCATCAACTGCCACACCTCGGGAGACAAGGGCTTCGTTGCGGCTGGTCGGATGCGTTCGCAGATCGATGAGCTGATCGCGAGCATCGGCAAATCGACTGATATTCTGGACAACGCCGAGCGCGCCGGAATGGAAGTGAGCCGGCCGAAGTTTGAAATGAAGGAAGCAACTGATGCGTTGACCCACGCTCGCGTGCTGATACATTCTTCCTCGACCGCCGAGGTCGATAAGGTAGTTGCGCCGGGGCTGGCAGCGTCAGTTAAGGGTTATCAGGCGGGACTGGGCGCTCTGGCAGAACGGAAATTTAGGCGTGAAGGACTCGCAGTTTCCCTGGTTTTCATTCTGTTTTTAGCACTGCTAGTGTATCTAAAAGTTAGGCAGATCGAGAGTCGGCAAAAGGAAAGCGCTGAGGGCGCGTAATAGGGTGGTGTCTTAAATTCGATTTCTCTGTGTGACCTCTGTGTTCTCTGTGTCTCTGTGGTGAGTGGTTGTCGGGCGCTTATTCACCACAGAGACACAGAGGGCACAAAGGTGGCACAGAGAAGACGTCAAACTAATGAAGCTCCGCTATCAAGGCTTATTTGCGCTCACGTTCGCAGCGTCTTTCCTGTTTCTGACGCCGCCACTTATGTCGATCGCGGCGCGAACAGAGACCGGCAACCAATCAAAGCAACGTCGCCCGCAGGAAAAGGCCGCGCCGCCAAAAAAGCCGCGCGTTGATTACAAGAAGTTCTCTCATCAGACTCACGTTGTCACACAGAAGCTGGCATGTAGTTCCTGCCACACGGTTCCCTCGAAGAATTGGAAGGAAGTACGTAAGGGCGATGCAGCGTTCCCTGACGTCAGCGATTTTCCCGAGCACTCGTCCTGTTTGAATTGCCATCGCACGCAGTTTTTTGCGCGTGAAAGACCGGCGCCCGCGATTTGCTCGAACTGCCATATCGCAAACAGTCCGCGTGACACGAGCCGCTGGCTGTTTCCCAGCCTCGGCGATGTTAACGATCCGTTGAAAAAGAGAAGGGAGTTCGTTTCGGAATTCGGCGTTGGATTTCCGCATGACAAGCACATCGACGTCGTCGGCTTTAATGCGCCACGGCCGGGAAGAGATCGCCGCGGTTGGTTCGTAACGGTGTCACTACAGGAAAAGAAAAAGGACGAACCACCAAAGAGCTGTCCTGTCTGTCACGAGACGTATCAGCCGCAGGGCAATTCCAGTGAAGAATACGTGACGAGGCCTCCGAAAAATCTGGGCGACAATTTTTGGTTGAAGAAAGGCACATTCAAAACCATCCCGAACAGTCATACGGTCTGCTTCACCTGTCACAATGCAGATTCCGGAATTGCGCCCGAGCCAAAGGACTGCAATGTTTGCCATAACCTCCGGTCGGCGGAGGCGAGCCAGAAAGTCGATTTCGATCCGAAGCTGGCTGCTGACATGGGGATTACGGATAAGATCATTCTCGCAAGATGGAGCAGGCGAATTTCGGCCGGCGCGTTTCGGCATGAAGGCGGCGAGCATCCGGATCTGAATTGCCTAAGCTGTCATAACGTGACGGCGTTCAATACGCTCGACCCGAAAACTCTGAAGGTCCCGGTCCGCTCGTGTGGCGGCGCCGACGGCTGTCACATCACGGCTACGACGGATGACGGCGGGGCTTTGAATTTCGAGATAGATCAGAAGAAAAAGGATCCAAATTCTATGTGCACCAAGTGTCATATCATCTTTGGGCGGGAAGGCGTACCCGAAGAGCATCCGCAGGCGATTCCCCCACCGCAGCCGAAAGTGAAGCAGTCGTTGTAAGTCACATGAAGGACACCGCGGGAAAAGATGGATCAATGAGTCGGCGAAGCCGGCAGCAGAGTATAGCCCCGGGCGTAAGCCCGGGAATCAGCGGCACTATGCCTCACGCTAACGCGGGCTCGTTGACGCCGTCATCTCTCGTGTCGACTGTGCCACGTCTTTTACTCGTTGCGATCGTGGTGTGTGCCGTGGCTCTCGTTTCTGGCCTCAGCTTCTCTACCTTCGCAGGGCCCACCGAAGCTGCAAATCAGGCGCAGATGCAATTTCCGGAAGGACTGGATTACGGAAAGTTTCAGCACAACAGCCA
>JBGPYG010000386.1:0-3686 GCA_041493085.1 Pyrinomonadaceae bacterium
CCGCCGCCGTGATGAAATGAAACCCAACTGGCGCCACTCGCCGTGTTTAAAAGCGCGTTGAGAATTGGCCAGTCGGCGACTGCGTCGGAGCCATCTTTCATCCCTTCAGTTTCGCGAAAAGGTGACGCGACCGAGCCAGTGTCGAGATGATCGCGCCCGATGGCGATTGGCGCTTTCAGGTCGCCACGTTTCACAAGTTCATTAATTGCTTCGCCCATCTCCGCGCGTTCGCCGTAGCCCAGCCAGCAAATACGCGCCGGCAGTCCCTGGAAGTGAACGCGCTCGCGCGCGAGACGAAGCCAGCGATTCAAGGTTTTGTCGTCCGGGAAAAGCTCGAGCGCAAGATCGTCCGTCTTTTGTATATCACCCGGATCGCCGGACAATGCTACCCAGCGAAACGGACCTTTGCCTTCACAAAAAAGCGGGCGAATGTATTCAGGCACGAAACCGGGAATCTCAAACGCGTCTCGGCAGCCGGCATCGAATGCCATCTTGCGTATGTTGTTGCCGTAGTCAAATGTCACCGCGCCTGCGCGCTTGAGAGCCAGCATCGCTTCAACGTGCGTGGCCATGGACTGCATTGAACGATTGATGTAGGACTGTGGATCGCTACGTCGCAAGTCCGCGGCTTCTTCGAGCGTCAAGCCGGCGGGAACGTAACCGTTCAAAGGATCGTGTGCGCTTGTCTGGTCAGTTACGGCATCGACCTTGATTCCACGGCGAACGATCTCCGGAAGTAATTCCGCGCAGTTGCCAACTAAACCAACTGATACGGCGCGCTGCTGTCCGCGCGCGTCGTCGAGGATATCGAGCGCTTCATCGAGCGTAAGCGCCAGGCGATCGCAGTAACCAGTGAGTACGCGCCGCTCGATGCGCGCCGGGTCGACGTCGATACCGAGGAACAACGCGCCGTTCAGCGTGGCAGCCAACGGCTGCGCGCCGCCCATGCCGCCCATGCCGCCAGATACAATGAGCTTGCCGCTGATATCGCCGCCGAAATCTTTGTCGGCCATCGCCGCGAAAGTTTCAAACGTGCCCTGAACAATTCCCTGCGTGCCGATGTAGATCCAACTGCCGGCCGTCATCTGGCCGTACATCATCAGACCCTTGCGCTCGAGTTCATGAAAATGTTCCCAGTTGGCCCAGGCGCCGACGAGGTTGGAATTGGCAATTAAAACTCTGGGCGCGTATTCGTGAGTGCGAAACACGCCGACGGGTTTACCTGACTGGACCAGCAGCGTTTCGTCGTTCTCAAGCGCTTGCAGCTCGCGGACAATCGCATCAAACGAGGCCCAGTTGCGCGCCGCCTTGCCCGCGCCGCCGTAGACGATAAGCTCGTCAGGCTTCTCGGCGACTTCCGGATCGAGGTTATTCATCAGGCAGCGCAACGCAGCTTCCTGATGCCAGCTCTTGCAGCTTAATGTCGCCCCGCGCGGCGCACGCACTGTTCTCGAAGACATAACAATACTTCAGTTGTTGTAACGCAAACTGTTAGTTTGCGGTGTAGGTTGACAGCTCACGAGCCGTTACATCAGAGTGGAGCATCAGTCCCCAGGGCCCCCTAACAGCCCGCTCAACCAGCCACCTTTGTCCTTTTTGGTTAATTGTTCCAGTTCGCTTGAGTCCAACCAGACGCCGCCGCATTTGTCGCAAGTGTCGATCGATACTTCCTCAAACTTGCTGTCCTTCAAGGAGCCATCGCATCGCGGACAACGCATCGAAGACGTACCGGCCGCTTTGGCCTCTTCCGCTACTTTCATTTTCTCGCGCAGCTTTTCAATTGCTTCCTTGTTCTTGCGGTGAAAGTATTCCTCTTCCAAACCCTTTCTTCGTTCGCCAAACGCGTCAGACATTTGCTCTCCTCCCGAGTTATCTTTTTCGGAACCGGAACCCTTCAAATTGCAATGAGTCGCTTTAGTTAACCAGGTAGTGAATCAAACTCACCCTGGCGCATTGCCGCGACAATCTTTTGAATGTCCGCCGACATCGAGCGATCGGCTAGCAACGGCGACACATGCGCACGGACAACATCATAAGCAGCTTTGACCCCGCGGCCGGGAGCCAGCGGCGCGCGATATTCCAGCGCTTCCGCCGCGGTAATTAACTCGATAGCCGTGGCGGCCTCGGCGATGTCGACAATCGATCGCAGTTTCGTCGCCGCTGTCATTCCCATCGAGACGTGATCTTCCTTGCCGCCATCCGTAGGCACGTTATCGACGCTCGCCGGGTGTGCCAGTATCTTTGCCTCACTTAGAAGCGCGACCGCGGTTACTTGCAACATCATAAAACCAGATGAAGTTCCGGCTTGGCGAGTCAGGAACGGCGGCAAGTCTTCGTTTGCATCCGGATTCACCAAACGGTCGATGCGCCGTTCGGTGATGCTCATCAAATCCGTTAGAGCAATCGCAGCGTAATCGAAAGCCAACGCCAGTGGAGCGCCGTGAAAATTTCCGCCAGAGAGAACATCACCAGTCTCGGCGAACACCAGCGGGTTGTCAGTGGCGCTTCCGGTTTCGGTTTCAACAATTCCGCGCGCGTGCCGCAGCGCGTCGCGCACCGCTCCGTGAACCTGGGGCATGCAGCGCAAACTGTAAGCGTCCTGGACGCGCGGATCGTTTTCCAAATGCGACTGGCGAATCTCGCTGCCTTCGAGCAACTCACGCAAATGAGCGGCAACCTCCATCTGTCCCGCATGCGGTCGGGCTGCGTGAATGCGTTCATCAAACGCCACGGGAGTTCCTTTTAACGCCTCGAGGGCCATTGCACCGGCAACGTCGGCCAGACGCGTGACGCGTTCAGCGCGGTGCAATGCGAGCGCGCCCACTGCGCCCATCGCCTGCGTTCCATTCAGTAGCGCGAGACCTTCTTTCACCTCGAGTTGGAGCGGTTCTATTCCGGCGCGCTTGAGCGCTGCGTCGCTCGCCAGACGTTCACCCTGGTAGAACGCTTCGCCTTCGCCTATCGCGGCGAGTGCAAGGTGGGCCAGCGGCGCCAGATCACCGCTCGCTCCGACTGAACCTTTCTCGGGTATGACGGGCGTGACTCCCCGCTCCAGCATCGCTACCAACGTGTCGGCTACAATCGCGCGCGCGCCACTGAGCCCACAAGCGAGCACGTTTGCCCGCAGCAAGAGCATTGCCCGCGACTCAGCTTTGGAAAGCGGGCTGCCTAAACCGCAGGAGTGGCTGCGCACCAGATTTAGCTGCAACTCACTCAGCTTATTCGGATCAATGCGAACATCCGAAAGCTTGCCAAAGCCAGTGTTAACTCCATAGACAGTGCGATTCTGTTCTACGATTTTTTCGACAACAGCTCGCGAAGCCTCAATGCGCGTTCGTGCTTCATCGTGCAGCGCTACCTGTTCCCGCCCGTGTGCGACGTCTGCAATTTGATCGAGAGTGAGTTGTTGTCCGCGGAGTTGAATCATAGAAGACTAGAGGCCAGGGGATCAGAAGTCAGAAGTCAGAGGTCAGAGATCAGAAGTCAGAGATCGGAGGTCAGAAGTCGTGTCGGATGTCAAAGGTCGCCGTTGGGCCGGACTAAAGCTGGTGCGGGGAATTCTGATCTCCGAGCTCTGACTCCCGACCTCTGACCTCCGACCTCTGACTTCTGATCTCTGTTCTATCGGGTGTTTCGCTAATGTCTATTTTTCTGAATTCGCCCGTAGTCGTGCCGCTGCGAACACG
>JBGPYG010000326.1:0-4813 GCA_041493085.1 Pyrinomonadaceae bacterium
ACTGTGATTGCGGGCTTTCGCGCAACAGAATGGGAACTTTACGCAGCACTCACTGCGATCCCCCGCCGCAATCCTTCCAGGGTTACCCGGATCATGTCGAGCCCGGCAATCTCACACAGATGAGGAGACGGCACATACATTGCTCCCCGGTCTGTGGATGTGTGTCGCAAGAACTTTCTCTGAACCTCTTAATCAAACCGCATTTCCTGGTGGCCCGGCGCCGAGTGTTGTGCCGGGTGTTCCAGGCGGACGGAACTGGCATGCGCTGGAGGCAGCCGCAGTGGTCGCAGAACTGGATGTGGATCCCGCGCGCGGTCTCGCAACATCGGAGG
The DNA here is from genome assembly GCA_041493085.1 of Pyrinomonadaceae bacterium. Taxonomy (GTDB): domain Bacteria; phylum Acidobacteriota; class Blastocatellia; order Pyrinomonadales; family Pyrinomonadaceae; genus PSRF01. The sequence goes on from JBGPYG010000326.1 coordinate 333, forward strand.
TAAACAAGCGGCAGCTTCGCTATGGTCCCAACGCCATTCAGGAGATTCGACCTCGCCCCGCCTGGCGCCTTCTGGTCGATCAATTTGCGAGTATTGTGATTGCCCTCTTAGCTGTGGCCGCCGCAGTCGCATGGATTACCGGAGAAGCTCTTGAAGCGATAGCCATTCTGGTTGTGCTGGTCATCAACGCCCTGGTCGGCTTTGTCACTGAATGGCAAGCTGGTCGGGCGCTCGATGCTCTCCGCCGCCAAGCTCGGACAGTCTCACGTGTACGCCGCGAAGGCTTTGAAACGACTGTTGACGCCGAGGATCTCGTTCCCGGCGACATCATCGTCCTTAACGCGGGAGACCGCGTGCCGGCAGACGCTCGATTGCTTGAAGCCTCGCGGTTGCAAGCGGAGGAGTCGGCACTAACCGGTGAGAGCACAACTGTCGAGAAGGTAGTCGTTCCCGTTCCCTTAGACACTCCTTTGGCAGAGCGGCGCTCAATGCTATATCTCGGCACCGCAATAGCCGCCGGCCGCGCAGTCGCAATCGTTGTCGCCACAGGCAATCAAACCGAGCTGGGACGTGTGGGCCGTCTCGTCGCTACATCTGTAAAAGAACGCTCTCCGCTTGAGACGCAGTTAGCCAACCTCGGTCATCGACTCGTTTACATTGTTCTGGCCATCGCGTTTGTGGTGATGGTTACCGGCTGGTTGCGAGGTGATGGACTATGGATGATGGTTGAGGTCGGGATCAGCCTGGCCGTCGCCGCCGTACCCGAAGGGCTCCCCGCGGTTACGACTCTTATCCTCGCCCTCGGCGTGCTGCGCATGGCCCGGCAACGAGCCATCATGCGCCGCCTTTCTGCCGTGGAAACCCTTGGCAGCACCACGGTGATTTGCGCCGACAAGACCGGCACGCTCACCGAGAACCGGATGACCGTGCGCGAATATTACCTTTCTGATGGACGCACGATTGAAATCGAAGGAAGCGAGTGCTCTGCCGCAGGCGACCAGCTACTTGAGCGGGCGTTGCGAATCGGAGTGCTGTGTAACGAAGCCGTGTTTCGGGAAACTGGAAAGGAAGATGTTGTAACCATCGGCGACCCAACTGAGACGGCGCTGTTGGTGGTTGCCGACGCCTTAGTTCTCGATGTTTCGCATGAGCGCGCAATGCATCCGAAGCTGGCCGAGCAGCCCTTCCATGCCTCGACCAAGCGAATGACCACTCTCCATCGAAGAATTGACGGACAACACTTCGCTGCCTTGAAAGGCGCGCCTGCCGTGGTGCTTGAAGCCTGCTCGACTTATACGAGCGCGGACAACTCCGTGCGTCCCCTGGATGCCGAAGCTCATGCGCGATTTACGTCGGCCAACGAGAAGATGGCTGATCGCGCGTTGCGCGTGCTGGCTCTTGCAGTCAAGCATTTCGACGCAGAGCCGAATCAGCTTCCACCCCATGCGGGCTTCCCGCGCGTGGACCCCGGGCTTGGCGACGAAGATCTTGAAAGTGGGTATACGTTTCTTGGCCTGGTGGGAATGATTGATCCGCCGCGACCCGAAGTGGCTGACGCGATTCGACGCGCTCGCATCGCTGGGATTCGCACCGTAATGCTGACAGGGGATCAACTTAACACTGCGCGCGCCATCGCCAGGGAACTAGGCCTGGGTGTAGGCGAACCCCGCGCTCTTCAAGCTCGTGACCTGATTGGCGCAGATCAAAACCAGCTCGCCGAGCTTGTTCGCACTACAGACGTTTTCGCCCGCGTTTCACCCGAAGACAAGCTGCGAATAGTGGAAGCGCTCCAGCAGGCGGGCGAGGTGGTGGCTGTTACCGGCGATGGCGTCAATGATGCGCCCGCGCTGAAACGAGCAAACATCGGCATCGCCATGGGCCAGCGCGGAACGGAGGTCGCCAAAGAGGCTGCAGACGTTGTCCTCGCCGACGATAACTTTGCAACGATCTTGCTGGCAGTGGAAGGGGGACGCACTATCTATGCGAACATCACGAAGTTTGTGCACATGATGTTTTCGGATAACCTCGGCGAGGTCTTCATGATCTTCACAGCAATCGCACTTGGCTGGCCTCTGCCCCTGCTGCCGTTACAAATTCTATGGATGAACCTGGTAACCGATGTCTTTCCGGCGCTGGCGCTGGCCGTCGAGCCGGCCTCGCCGGAGATCATGAAACAGCGTCCGCGCGATCCGGAGAAGTCGCTGCTGTCAACGAAGCTCGTGATCCTGATTGCGTGGCAGGCGGCAATGATCGCCGCACTTGCTCTGGCAGCTTACATGTGGGCGCTGCAAATGTACGGTCCTGGAGCCCACTCAAGAACGGTCGCGCTATTCGCAATCATTGGTGCGCAACTTGGACACATGTTCAATTGTCGATCGCGTACGCGTTCGGCTTTCGCTGGGCTGTTTAGAAATCCGTTCATTTGGATTGCTGTCGTCATCGTCATGTCTCTGCAACTTCTTGCGGTCTATGTTTCACCTTTGGCCCGGGTGCTCGGCACGGTTCGACCATCGGAAACCGACTGGCTGATCGTGAGTCTCTGTGTTGCGGCACCAGTCGTGATTGTGGAGGTGACAAAAGCGGTCTTTCGGTGGAAGACAGCGGCAATCGATGGTCGAGCGCTGGAAGCCAGTTAGGTGTTAAGGAGGCGTATGAAGGAACAAATAAACCAGGCACGTTGGATAGGGGTCCTGGCTGCCACGGGAATCGCCCTCTATCTTTGCTGGCTGATGTTGCGGCCGTTTATTACGGTCTTGGAATGGGCGGCGGTGCTGGTGATTGTTTTCTATCCTGTTCATAAACGACTGGCCAAAAAAATCAAGCGCCGTGGCTTAAGCGCGCTGCTCTCATCGTTGCTGGTCATAGTCATACTCGTTCTTCCTCTGATCTTCCTTACGATGGCGCTGACAAACGAATGGGCGGGCGCTGCCCGGAACCTGCCGGAGCATGTTGCTCAATTGATGGATCCCGAAGCACCGATAACCGGAAAGGTATCTAAATGGATCCACGATCACGTGCCTGTAGACGGGGCGCGTTCGCAAGAGTTCGTGGTCGAACAATTGAAAACTGCCGGCGCAGCCTTGCTTGGACAATCCCTGGGCCTGGTGGGAAACATACTCAGTGCTATTGTGAAAGCATTCTTCGTCATTATTACGATGTATTACCTCTTTCGCGATGGCGACAAAATTGTGCGTGCTCTGCCTGGAGCTTTGCCGTTCAATAATCATCAAAGCGAGGCGATTATCGCCCGCACGAGCCAGGTAGTTAGCGCGAGCGTGTACGGCGTTGTAACGATCGCAATGCTGCAGGGAATGCTTGGCGGACTCGCTTTTTGGCTGTTGGGTGTGCCTTCTCCTATCTTGTGGGCGGTAGTGCTGGCGTTCGTCTGCATGATTCCGATTGCCGGCTCGTTTTTCGTTTGGCTTCCCGCAGCTATCTATTTGATGATGACAGGACACTGGACCAAAGCTGTTCTGCTCATTCTTTGGGGCGCCCTCGTTATCAGTACAATAGATAACTTTCTGCGGCCGAAATTGATTAAGAACCAAACAAAGTTACACGAGCTTTTCGTCTTCTTCTCAATATTGGGTGGCATAAGCGTGTTTGGATTGCTCGGCATCGTTCTTGGACCGGTTGTTCTCGCTATCACTCTCGGTCTCCTCGATACATTCAAACTCGACAAACTCGAAGCTGAGAAAGAGCCGGCGCTCGACATAAGACCCGGCCATTAAGTGGATGCCCATCCCACACGGTTTTCTGAGTCATCTGCAAACCCCAAGATAATTACTAAGGAATGTGGAACTGATCTCTTCGGGCTGCGGAAATCTCCGCGGACACCAGGCCCTTTCCCTCATTCTTCCTGGAAATTCCCGTGAAAACTCTACCATTCAGAGCGGCACAAACGTTGCCAATAAAAGAACGCGGCGATTGGCAATAAGGAGCAACTCATGACTACATTAAGATCCTACATCGACCCAGACCAGCAAAGCACAACCGGCCCAACTTTCTTCCAGACGGAGCGGAATGAGCACGCAGTCCGTTGTGGGATGTGCGCCAGGGCTGCCTACGTGGACGAAGAGACTTTTCGTTCCGTCAGCGAGGCGATTGAATCCGGATTAGACAATCCGTTTCGCTGCGAGGTGTGCGAAGAAGAGTATGACGATCTTGCCTACGAAGGCTGACTACCTCAACTAAGCGAGAAGGATCAGAATTGGCCAAAGCGGTCATTAATAGCAAGACTCACCAGTTTGAAGAAGGCATCTCCATACTGGAAGCGTCTCGCGCTATTGGCGTCAACATTCCTACCCTTTGTCACGACGAGCGACTGAAGCCGATTGGCAGTTGTCGCCTGTGTCTCGTGCAAGTTGAAGGAAAGCCACGAGCCGTTACGGCCTGCAACACTCCCCTCACCGATGGCATGGTGATCTCGACCCATACTCCCTCACTCGAAAATGAGCGGCGCGCGTTACTGAGGATGTTGG
>JBGPYG010000036.1:0-15726 GCA_041493085.1 Pyrinomonadaceae bacterium
AGAAAAATAACCCGGTCGCTACTGCTCCCGGTTCTGATAAGAAAAATAACCCGGTCGCTACTGCTCCCGGTTCTGATAAGAAAAATAACCCGGTCGCTACTGCTCCCGGTTCAGATAAGAAAAGCAACCCGGTCTCTACTGCTCCCGGTTCTGATAAGAAAAACAACCCGGTCGCTACTGCTCCCGGTTCTGATAAGAAACGCTTCCTACGGAGCAAAGAGATTTTGACCGCGCGCGACCGCGAGAAACGTAGCCGTCGGGTGTTTACGTATTCATCAGCTCGGCCACGTGCGCTCGAACCGTTTGCCCGAGCGTTTGCAGGTTGTAGCCACCCTCGAGACACGAGACGATGCGCCCGTTGCAAGCCTGTCGCGCCCAATCCTTCACCGTGCGAGTCAGTGAGATAAAGTCTTCGTCTTCGAGCAGCAACTGGCCCAGCGGGTCGCCGCGGTGGGAATCAAAGCCTGCGGAAATAATGATCAGATCCGGTTTGAACTTTCCGCTGATCTCATCAAGCGCCGCTTCAAACATTCTCTTCTGCTCGCGTGCCGGCGTGAGTGCACGCAGGGGAACATTCAAGGTGGAGCCAACGCCCCGGCCCACGCCGTTTTCGCCTCGTGCACCGGTTCCCGGGTACCACGGATATTGATGTGTGGAAAAAAAGAATACCGTCGGGTCGTCATAAAAGATGCCCTGTGTTCCATTCCCGTGATGGACGTCCCAATCAACGATGGCGACGCGCTCGATCTCGGGATAGTAATTCTGCGCGTAACGAGCCGCCACGGCCACATTGTTGAATAGACAGAAGCCCATCGCTCGCTCCGCAGTCGCGTGATGACCTGGCGGGCGCACCGGCACGAAGGCATTAGAAACTTCGCCACGCATTATCAGATCGATGGCCTGACACGCGGCCCCGGCCCCGTGTAAAGCGGCGTCCATTGATCGCATCGAGACAACAGTGTCGGAGTCTAGATAGCCGGTACCTTCGCTCACCACGCGTTCGATCTGCTTGTAAAGTTGGGGGGTGTGGCATGCCTGCACGTCGCCTCGCGGCGCTTCCCTCGCCTGAACTTCTAACAACTGCGACCAAAGCTGTGCGTCTCCCCGGAGCGAGTCCATTACAACGCCGTAGCGCGACGGCGATTCCGGATGATTCGGACCGGTGTCGTGCTCCTTGAAGATTGGATGATGAATGATTGCTGTGGTCATGAATAGCAAACAGTAAACAGCAGACAGCAAACAGTCAATCAGCAATCAGCAATCAGCAATCAGCAATCAGCAAAATTTAATACACTTGTTTCCGCGCGTACGCGCTTTGTTTTGCCGCTGACTGCTGATTGCTGATTGCTGATTGCTCTTCCTAAATGTGTCTTGATCTCAACACGGCCGCCCGGCTGCAAGACTCAAAAGCATACGGGCAATTCCCCTTAGCTCGCGAAAGAGGCAAGCTAAACGGTTAATTTCTCCAAGTTTTCCTGGAAGCCGATTAGACGGACTCGCTCTGCCTCGCTGGGAATGGGGATTGCTTTTCCAACAAACCGGGAGGCCCCTGTGAATCTCCCCGACCTTACTTATATTGATCTAACTATCAGGAGGAAGCAGATGGCATACGATGATGAGCAGGCCAGGAGAAGCAGGGTTGTAGTGGAAACACCGACTTCAAGACGTGAGGTTACGCACACAGAAGCTGTGCGCAATGATCGAGGGGGCATGTCCGGCGCCACCGTTGGAGTGATCGTTGTGGTAGCAATCGCGCTGATAACGATAGTTGTATTGTTTCTGATGAACGGACAAAACACTGATACCGCGAACGCCAACCTTGCGGCGCAGCAGCAACCAGCGCAGCAGCCGGTGATTGTTCAGCAGCCCGCCCAGCAGCAACAGCCGCCGGTAATTATTCAACAACCGGCGACAGCCGCGAATCAACCTCCGGTGATTATCAACCAACCGGCGGCAAGCGGTGGTTCAGCGCCGCAAAACACTTCGAACGACGGCGCGGTACAGACCGCAATCGACCAGAAGATTAGCGACGATCCAACGCTCTCAGCTTTGGGAGTCACCGCTACAGTTTTGGACGGTAAGGTGACGCTGACTGGAACAGTCAAGAGCGAAGCACTCAAGTCGCAGCTCGATAAAACGATTAGAGCGATTAAGGGAGTGAAGCAGGTTGACAACCAGATTGTGGTGATGAGTTAGATCGGAAGTGATAAGTGATAAGTGGATAAGTAATGAGTGATGAGTGGCGTGTGATGTCGTAAAGAATTCATCCTTCACTTGTTACTAAGAAACAAAAGCGTCGCGGTCGAGGGCTCGTGGCGCTTTTCTGTGTGGATAACTCATCGCCCTCCCTCAACACTCGTCGTCTTACTCATCACTCATCACTCATCACTCTTACTTGAACCTCAGCAGTGGCAAGGGAAGTTTCTATTGCCAGGTTGGCCTCCTCGCCTGTAACGATCAAACGCCTTCGATCCTCGGCGGCAAAAAAGCTGACGTCTTTGATCTGACACTCGACCGGCGCTGGTATAAGTCGCAACAGCTTTTGAGGAGCCGTTTGATTGCCGAGGAGGAGATCTACGTCTGCCCTGATCTGCTCCTTAATGTTCCCCTCCATTTCCAGTTCAGATACAGCCACCGGGTGGGGTAGCAAACCCATTTCGCCGTCGAGGAAGATCGTCCAAACGAAGCCTATATCCAGCAAAATATACAACGCCTCCTCAAAAACAAAATAGCCGAGAAAGGTTGAGCCCAATACGTGGGCTATGACGTGATCTTGATGGGTGGTTGTATCTTTCGGCGTCCAGGCGTTTGTCACGCTGAGCTCCCTGTTAAGAGATCCGGGCAAAGATACGCTATGTGTTTGTCAGGTATGAACTCAAGTCTAATCGAGGTAGTGTTGGCCGAGTTGCGCTTGCAATGTTTCGGGCACGGACTTCCAACTAGCGTTGCAGAGCTTATGAGAGTCGAAATCTGAAGTGTGCATGCGCAAGGCGCGCCAGTGGGCACGCTTCTCTTCGTATAGCCAACGATAAATCGGTCCGTTGCCGCGCCGGCTATAGAAAACCCGGTCGGCCTTCATATCGTCCTCTTCAATAACCAGACCGGTTGTCAGACTGGTGCTCGAGGAATTAACGTACACCCGCAGTCCACTCATCGTTGTAGTCATAGTTTGCTCACAGTTCCGCTATTATCGATTTGCGTGGAACCCAATTCCTGAAGTGACCGCCGCGGCTCGCATTCCCGCGATCTTAATTGTTCCGATCAATCGAGCCCGCCGCCGTGACCGCGATGCACTTCTTCTTTTTCCACCTTGGTGAAATGCACCAGCCCGCGCTTCACTTCTTCGACCGCTATGCTTGTGTTCCTGCGCCTGCCCTTGTCGGCCTCGATACGCGGCTTGGAGCCGTGTAGCAGTTGTTTGGTTCTTAAGCCAGCAACGATGATTAGACGAAACCGGGAATCTATCCCCGGCCAAGTTCCCTCATTTGCCACGCCAGTTAAGCCGTTACCATTTGATTTTTCTGTACTGATCATCAGGGGTTCTTTCTCAAGACTTGCAAATTTACTAACGGGTTTTCGAAACTTCAGACGACTTGAGCTATATAAACTTCAAGAGTAGAAAAAGCGCGGGCAATGCTACGACTGCGATGGCCAGAATTTGCAGCCAATTCATCGCCGACTTCTTGCACTTAGGGCAACGTACCCTCCACAGCGCCAATATCCTGCCACAATGATCGCATGAAGAAATCATTGGCTCACCCCACTTTTCGTTGGTTTTCCTTCGCCGTTCCTCATGAATTGCTCAAGCTGCTTACGATCGAGCGCACGACCGCGGCTCAACTTCATTAGCGGATCTGCGACTAACCAAAAGCAGGCTTTGCCTTCATCCGTGGTCGTAAGATTCTTAAACGCCGCCGCGTCGAGCACGACGGGCCTGAAGCATTCCATTCCCGTGTCACGCGAACGCGCCAACATCGCCTCGCCGCTACTCTGAAATACCGGAACGCGGAAACTGCCCTGATCATCGAGCGCAAACCAATCGCCATTGGCGCGTCTCATGGCAAACAGAGTCTTCATCGACATAGCCTCTACCAACCAAACCAGGGTTACGCGCGCCGCGTTGAAGTAATATGCAGATCATCGTCAGTGTCGTGCCGCACGAAAACTGAAAACACCAGGAATCCCGCACCACAAGCCAGGACGGCCATGGCAATGGCCCACCACAAATGGCCTGTCCCGCCCTGCACACTCTTAAATGTGACGAACAGATAAAACTGCCAGATAGCGATCGCGGCAACTACAACCACGCAAACAATCGATCCCGTCACGTTCTTTATGTTCTTGCTCGCATAGCTCATTATCTATTTCCTCAATTCTTGATTAGCTCCGATTTCAACCCCGATGGCTTGCCTTTGAGGCTTGAGTGAGTTGCGCGCACTTCGCCACACACACACAGCACCGTCAACATAGGGTGCAAGCGCTACAGTTTTCCTGTTGGATTTGGTCGTGGAGATAGACATCAGAATTTCCTGGTACTGTTCGAGTTTGAAAAACAAACAGACGGCACAAGGAGAAGGAGGGAACGCGCAAATCCTGATGTCGAGAGTAAATTTTCGAAGAACAACTACATGCTCAATATACCATACATGACTACGAATCAGGGGCCGCGGAGTTGCAGTGAAGCTGACTGCCCGTATAGGTTGCAATTAGTCGTGTCGGTCTTGTGACCATTCTTTGAACATCGCTTGATGTTTCCGGCGCGCGGTTGAGCGACGAGCGGAGGGCGATGCAGTGCTGGCAGCGACCGCGCCAAACATAGGCGCTCGGTCGTTAGACTGGGGTTCTACTTTCCACCCGTTGATGAAAGCCCAGCGCGAATTAGCCGAAGAGTCGGGAAAAGAAGGCGCAGCATCAGCGTCGTTCGCGGCCACTGATTGTTTAAGAATATCCGTCACGTTAAAACTCCATCAAAAAATGTCGGCAGGCCATGACGCGTTTGGCACAAGGAGGTCTACGAGTGACTTTGCCATGACCGCATTAAGCGAAGGCGAGCAAGGGGTTTTTGACCCTTGAGACGTTGTCAGCAAAGTTTTGGATTGCATCTGCTTCGTTGTCGTAAGTATCGAAGACCGTCAGAAGTCTGGTCGCGGTCAGTAATTCACGAAGCGTCTCCGTGAGACCGACCAGCTTGATTTCCCCACCTTTGTTCTCGACCGAGATCTGGCTCGCAATCAGCTCGCCCAGGCCACAAGAGTCGATATACGTAACGCCTGCAAGGTTCAAGAGAATCAGAGTTTTCTTTTCGAGGATCAGGCAGCGTATCGACTTGTGCAACGCTACTGCGTTTCCGCCAACTCTCAACCTGCCTTTCAAGTCAAGAATAGTCACATCTCCGGCCCGGCGCTCATTGATGTAAAGGTTAATCACCTGCTCGACATTACGGCAACGGCGTGTGTATGTCAAATGCAGCATATATTGCAGATGGACAATATTCACCGTATGTGGTAAATAGTGTAGTGCGCGTGGAAATGTTTATGATTGAGATTCAAGTAGACCAGTTACTGGCAGAGCACGGGCGAACCTTCTATTGGTTAGCTAAAGAGACCGGTATTAGCCACACCACGCTTTGGCGTTTGAAGAAGGGCAAGGCACTAGGCATCAACTTCGAGACGCTGGAGAAGATGTGCCAGGCCCTGAAGTGCCAACCGGGTGACGTCCTCGCGCTGGCGCTCACGAATGGGGGCGCGAAGAAGGACGCGAAGAACCGCGTTCCCAGACCACGCGCAAGAAAGAAGCAAGGATGAGTACCAATACTGCGAAGCCTTTAACGTTTAGATTCATTGATGGCGCAGCCGATGTTCGTTTGGAGCTAAGTAACGAGGCTGACCACGCCCTCAAGTGCGTGGAGATTCTGACGGTCTTCCTGAAAGACCTGGAAACTCCGGGCGGTGGGCCTTCACAAGCCCACATTAGATTCGAGGCAGTTGGCTCAATTCGGCCGAAAGAGAATGTTGTTCTCTCCCACGAGACCTGGGTTAATGGGAAGATTGCCGACGCCAGCGCCGATCTGTTGGCGCGCCTGAAAGTGATAGCCGGCGAAGTCAAACCCTATGTGCTGGATATTTCGTGGCAGGATCCGGAAGGCAAAACACGTTTTCAGCGAATCCCGGTTGGACACTGAGTTCCGTGGAAACTCGGCCGCCTTGGTTATCGTAACTTGGGATCCAAAAACTCTCCGAGAGAAGAACGCAATGATAGTTTGTGAATTCTGTTTACACTACAAGCAACATGGTGAATGTGAACTCGGCCTCAAAATTCCGAAGAGTATGACGTGTCGTGAGTTTGGACCAACCCTGGAAAAGTTCTGCTCTGACGCCAAAGACTTCGTAGATCCAAAACAGATTGTGCAGATGGCTACTTACTTCGGAATCAAAGGGCCGGAACTAAAGAAGGTTAAGCGGATGGCGGCGAGCGAAGAAAACATCCGGACTGTAATGGCCTAACTCCTGCGCGTTTCCGCTCATCGTCCGCGCCGTCTTATGCCTCACTGAGAAATCCCTGGTTCTTGAACAAGTTGTAAAGCTGCGAGACTCCGTATTGCAGACTGATTTTTACGGTATCGGGTGATTGCCGCAGTCTCATCGCGATTGCGCGTGGAGTCATTCGGGAAAAGTAGGCCAGCTCGATCATCTTCTGTTCCGCGGGGGAAAGAGCATTGAGCGTAGCACCTACCAATCTCCGATGCGCGGATTTGCTGATGCCAAAGCTGCGGACCTGGCCAGAACCCGGCGGGCCTGCGAGCCCAACTGAGACCACTAACTGCTGATCCCCGTTGCTTGAGCAGAGATGTTCAAGCGCCCGCCGATGAGCGATCGTGACTAGCCAGATCAATAAGCTCTCTTGATTTTTGTCGAACCGAGCGGCGTGCTGCCTTACCTCAGCGTAGACCTCCAACAATACTTCTTCGGCCGTCGTCGTGTCGCCCATGATCAGTAACAGCAGTCCGAAGAGCAAGCCGCTCGTGGCGTCGTAGAAGCGGGCGACGGCCGGTTCGTCCCCGGCTGCAATCGACGGAACCAACTCCTCCAGGCTGGATCTGCGCGGACCCTCGTCGACGATTTTCAGGGCGGATTTTTGCGCTAATGCCACTGAAGCTCCTTTTGTCAGAACCAGAGAACGAGGCAACTTACAACGGGTTTCATTCCTTAAAGAAAACTGAAGGATGGATCCTCGCCCCAATGAGATCCACCCTTCGTCCCCCGTGAAAACTCGCTTTAACGGATTTCGCCACTGGCTCTTTCACGCAAGCAAGCTATCCCTGAGGGGAATTCAAGACCCTTACCAGAACCCCTTCAGCGCAGCCTAAAACAGGCTAACATCACTTGTATGTGCGCCAGCGCACATAGAACGATTTTTTCAATTCAGTTCCTTAGACAAACTGGCAGCTTTCGCGTTTTGAGATAGCTTGAAGAGTTTTCGAGGAGATTGCGCCGACGGGTTACCGCGTTGAGTCATCAAACAGACTGTCGACAGCTGCGAGCGATTCGTCGCGACGATCCTTTTGAAATTCACTGACCCACGACTTGACTGCCGTAGACCATTCTTTCGGATCGGCGCTCGCTTCTACTTCGACGGGAGACGCCGAACCGTTGCGATCCTCTTTCTTAATGAGTTTGACTTTCGCTTTCATGTTTGCGGGTTCCGGATGATGCGCGGGGCGTGCGCGTTGGGCTGCCAGGAACAGAGTTGAGAGAAGCCTGGAACGGTCGAGCAGGAGCCCGACCGTTCCTCGTTTACTATACAAAAACTACCGAGGCAATCAGAGAGGTTCTAGTAGCCATTAAGGCCGTCGGAATAACCGTTCTCGTAGCCGGCTCGGTAATAACGTTGATAGAGTCCACGATCGCCAAGCTTTGAGCTGTAGTCCGTGGTGGCTTTCTGGTACGCGCTGTTGTTGCGAAAGTCTGACCGGCTGTTGTTGCGATCTTTGCGGCCTTCCTTGATCCCTTCGTTATAGCCGGCGTTCAGAGCCGTTTGGCGAAGTTCGAAAGAGCCGCCGTAGTTGTCGTAACGATCCCAATTGCGCCCGCGACGATTCTGATCGTTGTTGTTGGGGTTGTTGTTTGGGTTCCAATCGCGGTTGCGATTGTTATCGTAGCGACTGTCTTGAGGATATAGGCCGTCGTTGTATCCAGTCTGATACGCCTCCTGAAAGTAGCGGCGATAAAGTTCCCGGTCACCGAGCCGTGAGCTGTAGTCTTTGGTGGCTTTTCGGTAGGTGCTTTGGTTCCTGTAGTCGGAGCTTCGACCCTTTTGGCGGGCCTTAGTGCCGTCCTTCATGCCTTCGTTGTAGCCGGCGTTTAGAGCCGTCTGGCGAAGCTGAAAAGAGCCGCCGTAATTACCGTAGTTATCCCAGTTTCGTCCACGCTGATTTCGATTGCGGTCGTAGCGATCATCGCGGCGGTCTTGAACGTCACCGTTATTGGGATACTGCGCCTGCACTGTAGGGCTTAGGCCAATGCCGACAATAAGCAGAAACGACCATACGATTATCGCGGCGCCAATTCTGATTTGTGTACTATTTGTTTTCATAATTACTCCTTTGTTGCTGAATAGAGCAACTGTTGTACCCTGCGAAGAGCATAGGTCAATCTCTACGATCTGGATTGCCAGGAAACTCCGGTCCCTGGATATCAAACTGCACGTGGAACATGCTCTTAAATGGAGGGGGGTGTGCGTGCCAGGTGACACAAGTTCCCGCTTGAGTCTTCGCTCAGAAACAACAGAAGACACGAAAGGGAGGGGCTGGCTAGATCCAGTGTCGAAGGTGATTTCTTAAGAATCATACTAGCGTGGAGTGTCAGGCGGGTCTGTGCGCTGGCACACATACCCCGAAATGGGGTGAGCGTTGGGAGCCATTTGATTGATCTACTGATTTTGGCGAGATCAAGCGCGGGCAGTCTTGACGCTGAAGAACGAAGCCGAAAGCGAGTGCTCGGCTGGACGGGGCTGGTTACCGACCCAGCGTGGAGCAACGTCATGAGCTCTGGCGTTGGCAATTAAACTCGAAATGGTTTCGATGAGACCCTCAACATCTGGTTTAGCCACGTAAGCATTTGCCCCCGCTGCAATCCCCTTCTGCTTGTCGGCGTCGTAGGCAGCACCTGAATAGAAGAGAATTGGCGTATTGGAGTCAAACTCGCGTATCTGGCGGCAGAATTCAAAGCCATCGACACTGGGCAGCCAGGCGTCCAGCAGATAAAGATCGAAGCATTCCGCCCTGATCAGGGGCCAGGCGTCAACGGCGGATTGCGCGCAGGTGACGTCAATTCGCTGCGATTTCAGCAGCATGCTCAACATTTCGCAAGCGTCTTCGTCATCGTCAACACATAGCACGCGGGATAGGGTATTCAGTGGCATCGTTGCCTCCTCTAAAATAGGGGAACTTCTTACAGGGTCGAGCCATCTTGGACCTGGTTGTGGAGCTTGTCTGTGCGTTGACGCACATACGGGAAAGGTATAATATTTTCTTACGATTCCTCGATGTTTTGACGCAAGAAACTGCGCATCCAACATGAGCAAGGGGTTTCTGGTTTCGCCGTGAAAGCAACTGCGGTCTTACGACCCCGGCAAAGGGACTTTATGGCTGCCAACGCTACCAGAAAAGAAGCGCTTCAGAATCATCTGCTCGCGGCAATTGGCGATGAGGAATTGGCGCGCCTGCTGCCTAATTTGGAGCTCGTCTCTCTTCCGCTCGGTCAGGTCCTCTATGAATCCGGCGAAAAGATGGACTATGTTTATTTCCCGACAACTGCGATCATTTCCCTGCTTTACATAATGGAAAACGGCTCGAGCGCTGAAATCGGCGTGGTGGGCAACGACGGCATGGTGGGCATTGCCATCTTCATGGGCGGTGATACGACCCCAAACCGGGCAGTAGTGCAGAATGCGGGAAAGACTCTCAAGATGAACGCAGCAATGATGAAAGATGAGTTCACCCGCGGTGGCCGTTTTCATAACCTGTGTCTGCGCTATACGCAGGCGTTGATTACGCAGATTTCCCAGACGGCTGTTTGCAACCGGCTGCACTCGGTTGATCAGCAACTATGCCGTTGGCTGCTGTTGAGCCACGACCGTTTGCCGTCAGACAGAATACTCATGACGCAGGATCTAATTGCCAACATGCTGGGCGTGCGCCGCGAAGGAATAACCCACGCCGCCAAACGCCTGCAAAAGGCGGGCTACATTAGCTATGTTCGCGGCGATATGACGATTCTCGATCGGCTAGGTTTGGAGTCAAGCGTCTGCGAATGCTACCAGGTTGTCAGAACTGAGTATGATCGTCTGCTCGCCTAAGTTTCCCCTTTGCCCCTCACAACCAATATGTCCAATATGTGTGGTAGCGCACAGACTCGCTTCCCCCCCCAGTGCATACTGAAAGGATGAATATCAAACGAAAAGCGATGAAGTTTTTGCTGATGGCGGCGATGGCGCTAGCTCTGGTTTTGATCCCGCTGTATGGCATTGCTCAACAGAATAACAACACCACCAAGGGGCAGATGAAGGAAAGCGGCACCGAGGTGGGCAGGGCCGGCCAAAGCATGGGCCGAAACGTGAAGCATGGCCGCATACTGCGCGGCGGCAAACATTTTGGCAAGCACATGGGCCGTGCCGGTAAACACTTTGGGCGCGGGACGAAGAAAGCCGTCAAACACGTAATCTCATAGAGGCGCCTGTCGTAACGCAAACTGTTAGCTTGCGGTCAAGCGAGCAGCTTGCGTTACGCCGAGCGGACCGTGGCTGATTAACCCACGGGACAATCGCCTCGTCAGGCTATAAACGTAACCTGCAGGCATTATGGTTTAACCAGTTTCCCCATCCGACATCGGGACCCGTTTCCGCAAAACTTCTCCTTATGCCGCTTGCTGTCTTTCACGAGGCGACCGAACAGGGAGTCCCGGATGTCATCCACAAAAAGTCCACCCATTGCAAACCGCCTACTTGCTGCCCTACCAAAGAAAGACTATCAAGCGCTGCAGCGTCACTTAGAAGAAGTCCCGCTGGTATTCGAGGAGATTCTCTACCAGCCCAACGTCTTGATTAGTGACGTCTATTTCCCCAACAGTGGCATTGTCTCTGTGCTCGCCGCTGACAACGAGCGCGCTACGCTCGAGGTGGGTTTGGTGGGTAAGGAAGGCATGCTTGGCTTGTCTATATTCATGGGAGTGAACACTTCGCAGAATCGCGGGGTGGTGCAGGGCGCCGGCTCAGCCATGAAGATTAAAGCAACCGCGTTTCGCAAGGAGTGTAACAACGGTGGAGGCTTGCCACGGCTCCTGCAACGCTACTCCCATTCGGTGTTGACGCAGGTCACGCAGTCCGCAGTCTGCAACCAGTTTCATTCAGTGGACGCGCGTCTGGCCCGCTGGCTGCTGATGACTCATGACCGCATGGGAGACGACGAGTTTCAACTCAAACAGGAATTTCTGTCTAACATGCTCGGGGTCAGGCGCGAAGGTGTAAGTAAAGCAGCCAGCAAACTGCAAAAACTCAATTTGATTCGCTACAGCCGCGGCCGCCTGAAGGTTTTGGATCGCGCCGGGCTGGAAGCAACGTCATGCGGGTGTTATGAAATCATCAAGGGTGAAATCAACAGGTCCTGAGTATGAACGAAAAACACTCGGCTTGATTGGTTCGGTCGCTACTCCCTGTCTGTGACGCTCTGAGTCTCAATCCCCATAAGCATCATTCAACTTCCGAAAGTGATAACCCATAGCCGCCAATCGCATCGACTGCGGAAACTGGTTGTGATGCCTGGCGACAGTGCGCGCCAGGAAACGCCAGAATTCCTTACGCTCGCCATCCAACACCCCCAGCTTGACTGTCAGGCGAATGAACGCCGCGAGACCGCTAACGAGCTTCAGGCGAGTCGGTTCGGGAATATGTTGTGCTGTCCGCTTAAGTGAATCGAGCGCCCGTTGATAGTATTCGCTGGGCTTGTAAATCGTACGCATGATTGATTGGTAGCCTGCGACCAGGCGCGCGGCGTCCATCTTCGGCACAAAGTTTAGCGTGCAGTTTGTATTGTTACCCGAAGCTTCACCCAGCAATCGACCCTCCTTCTCCAGCCGGCGCCATAACTGCGTATCCGGCAAGGCAATGAGCAAACCAACCATCGCCAGCGGTATTGCGCTCTCGCGAATGAAACTGATCTGCCGCTCGAAGATGTCCTCCGGATCGTTATCAAACCCGACGATGAATCCGGCCATCACTTCCATCCCATAACTTTGAATTTTCTTAACTGAGTCAAGCAAGTTTCCGCGGTTCTGTGACTTCTGCGCTTCTTTCAGACTCTCCTCTACAGGAGTTTCAATCCCGAGAAACACCCGGCGAAAACCGGCGCGCTGCATATCACTAAGCAGCTCGTCGTCGTCAGCCAGATTCACGCTGGCCTCGGTCAGCAGTGAAAAAGGATGGCCGTTCCTCTCCTGCCACGCGGCCAGCTCGGGCAATAGCCGCCTGACATTCTTTTTGTTGCCGATGAAATTATCATCGACGATGAAAACGGTGCCGCGCCAACCAAGACGCATCAGCGCGTCAAGTTCGGCCAGAATCTGTTGATTGCTTTTTGTGCGAGGGACACGTCCGTAGATTTCGATAATGTCGCAAAACTCGCAGTTGAATGGACAGCCGCGCGAATATTGCACTGACATCGCGCTGTAACGTTTCATATCCGCGAGGTAGAAGTCTGCAACCGGCGTGGTTGCCAGGGGCGGTCGTTCCGCAGCTTGGTAGGTCCGCTTTGCTTCGCCACGCTCCAGGTCCGCGACGAACTCTGGCAGCGTTGTCTCCGCTTCGCCCAGAAACATGTGATCCACTGCCGGCAAATCTGCGATCGTCGTACTAACGTATGGGCCGCCAAGGACAACGCGTTTGCCCATTGCCTTACATCGCTTGACAACGTCGTGCACAGACTCTTTCTGCACCAGCATGCCGGTCACAAAAACAATATCCGCCCACTCGATGGCGGAAGACTTCAGCGAGCGCACATTCAAATCAACCAGCCGCCGCTCCCATGATTTTGGCAACAACGCCGAGACAGTCAGCAACCCCAGCGGCGGAAAAGCGCACCGCTTGCGCTCGAATGGCAGCGCATGTCGAAAACTCCAATACGTGTCGGGAAATTCCGGATTGACTAGTAGGACTTTCATCGCGTGCTCCTCCGTAAACAGCCCGCTCGTCGCTCACGGTGGACTGCTAGCGAGCGCCGATCCACCAGAAGAAAACCAAAACGGCAGCGCGGGGTGAGGCTCATCGTAGACCCGAATCAGAGATCCGTTGGTAATAGTTACGTAAAAGTTACCAGCTGCCCACGAGGAAGGAGTCCCGCTGGAGGACACACAAATATCATAATTCCCCAGCCTAAAAGCCGGTAAATGCCTGTACCTTCAAACAGGGAAGATCGATAGAATGGCAAGCCGCAGTCCGATTGCGGTTTGAAATTGACCGCAGCACTCAGGAGGCTCTCGTGATCAAATCCAATGGCAACGCCAATTCGGCTGACGCACTTCATCTCAACGCCACCGATGTTGCTAAGTGGAACTACGCGCCGCGCTCGGATTGGGCGGAGATGGGCGATAGGGAACACTTCGTGCAGTTCTACGAGGCGGATGGATTTCTCCTGAACTCTTTGAGTGGTTTCATCGGCAAGGCCATCCACTCGGGTGATGGCGCCCTGGTCGTCGCGACGAAGGCACATCGAAGCGGTCTTGACGAATCATTGCTGGCAAATGGCGTGGACGTGACCAGCGCTAAGGCGCGTGGCCGGTATGTCTCCCTGGACGCGGCTGAGACGCTGGCGAAGTTTATGGTTGATGGAACGCCGGAGCCCGGGCGCTTCCATGAGTACATGGGCGGCGTAATCGCGAGCCTGACGGATGGCCCGTCCCGCATTCGGGCTTTTGGCGAGATGGTTGCGGTCCTCTGGGCCGAGGGCAATCACGCGGCCGCAATCCGGCTCGAGGAACTCTGGAGCGATCTGCAGAAGGCCCATTCGTTCTCACTCTTCTGCGCCTATCCGATGAATGGATTGGGCGGAGAGAGGTTTATCGAACCCCACGGCAGCGTTTGTAATGTCCACTCCCGCGTAATTCCGGCTGAGAGCTATGCGGATTTGAGCGACCCCGACGCGCGGTTGCGGGCGATTGCGCTGTTGCAACAGAAAGCGGAATCACTCGAAGCGGAGGTCAAGGAGCGCCGGCAGGTTGAGGAACGTCTGCGGCTGGCGCTCGTTGGCGAGCAAATGGCCCGCGCTGAAGCTGAGACTGCCAATCGCATGAAGGATGAGTTTCTGGCTACCGTATCACACGAGATCCGCACGCCGCTTAATGCGATCATCGGTTGGTCGCATCTGCTGCGCAGCGGCAGTTTGGACGAAGCGACGGCAGCGCGCGCCGTGGAAACTATTGATCGCAACGCGAAGTCGCAGGCCCAGTTAATCGAAGACATCCTTGATGTCTCGCGCATGATCACGGGCAAGCTTCGTCTCAATAGCGAACCGGTCGACATCGCTTCAGTTATTAATGCCGCGATTGACTCGGTGCAGTTAGCGATAGACTCCAAGGATCTACAGCTCGAGGTGACGCTCGATCCATCAGCGCGACACACAGTTGGCGATGCCAGTCGTTTGCAGCAGGTCGTATGGAATTTGCTGGCGAACGCCATCAAATTCACGCCTGCCGGCGGGCGCATCGAAGTAAAGGTGGAACGCGCCGGGCGCAACCTGAAGCTGCAGGTGAGCGATACCGGTCAGGGCATCGGCGCGAGTTTCGTTCCGTTCATTTTCGACCGCTTCCGCCAGGCGGACGGCACAACTACGCGCCAGCATGGCGGCTTGGGCTTGGGATTGGCGATTGTGCGGCACCTGGTGGAACTTCACGGTGGCACAATCAAGGCAGACAGCGCGGGTGAAGGGAAAGGCGCGACCTTCACTATCAAGCTCCCTCTAGCATTGCAAGGCACGAACGGGCGCAAAAAAGCTACTGGACGCCTGCGCACGAAAGAACCTTCCAACGGACGCATCACTTCCCTGCCGTCGCTGGCCGAAGTGAAGGTGCTGCTGGTGGATGACGATCCGGACACACTCCAGATTCTTTCAGTCATGCTGGGCGAGTCGAAAGCTGTAGTGCAGACAGCAAATTCTGTGAGTGTAGCTTTGGAAGTAGTCGAGTGGTATCAACCAGACGTTTTAGTTTCGGATCTTGCAATGCCAGGTGAAGATGGCTATTCACTTATCGGCAAGCTCAGGGAACTCGAAGCTAAAAGTGGCAGGCAAACTCCGGTGATAGCACTCACCTCATATGTGCGAGTCGAGGACCGCGCGCGCGCACTGTCCGCCGGCTTCAATATGTTTGTGCCAAAGCCGGTGCAGCCTGAGGAACTAATCAACGCCATCGCCAACCTCGCTGAGGTTGAAGCCGCCTAAGCGGCCGGGCCCGAGCGCTAACCCTCGAAACTTCCAGCACGGTTGAAGGACACTTGAAACTTGAAGGGGCACGGCATGCCGTGCCCCTAGCCAATTTAGGAGTGGTGGATTCAAGTTTGAAGTGCAACATGGGTGGTTGCGAATCCTCGGGTATCAGAACCGAGAGCGGTAGCGACCGGCCAAAGATTCAACAGCGTGTCCTGATCCTTCTTTGCTTCGCGGTTCAGGCAGCATTTCTAACT
>JBGPYG010000168.1:0-7763 GCA_041493085.1 Pyrinomonadaceae bacterium
GTAGCAACATCGCGCGCCAGTTTGTAAACACTTTGCGTGCGGCGGTAATGATTGAATGGAATGTTTCAGTCAGCATGTTTGATCCTTATCACGTTGTAATCGCCAAGTTGCCAAGATCGCCAGAAGTCAAAACATCCTATTACTGGAACCGCGGGCTCGCCCGCCTCAAGCAACGCATTCACTCAACGAACGGTTGAACTTGACAGTCCAGGCAACCTGGCATTCAACGATAGCGGGCGAGACGCCCGCGGTCCCAGTAGGAGGTGGCTCGGTTTCATTTCCTCTCCAGGAACGCCAGCTTCGCCGTGGCGGTGTTTGACTGCGTGGCCGGCCGATACATCAACTCAGCGCGCGCCGGCGCAACGCGAAACTGTCCCGGCACCTGGACCCGCATGGCGTATTGCAGGGTCGCATCGCCGTCAAAGTAATCCAGGAAAAAGACCGTTCGGTTATCGCGAAACTCGCGGGAGCTGTACCAGTCCGTCCAGTCGTGGCCGGAGGTGTAATCGAGATTGAGATTTCCGACGCTCTCAACCTGTTCCGCGCCCGCCGGAATCGGATCTTCGATAATCAGGTGTCGCGCTTTTGTGCCGTTTAGTTTCAACCGCACAACGAGCATGTCGCCGGAATGAATCTCCCCACGCAAGGCTTCGGTTATCCACTTGAGCTTGTAACCATCTTCGACGACCTTGAGGCGTAGATACTCGCGCGTGAGATTCAGATCCGCTGAACCGCGCGCCGCGACGTCTTCTTCGCCGGTGTAGTAGTCGAGCGACGACGAGAAATAGATCATGCCCTTCCCGCGTTTGACGACTCGGATGTCATTCGTCCCGGCCACGTCTGTGGTCTTGCGACTGATGGAAAATGTCTGCGAAGCGGCTGCTGAGGAAACGTGCTGCGTTAGCACGTTTTCGCCGTTCAGGTAAACTTCCACGTCGTAATCCGGCGAAAGCTCGCGACTTACTTTTAGATAGTCAATCAGTCCGAAAATCGCGAACGCCGTGTCCTTGGTCGAATCCCAGTAATAACTATGGCGGCGATTCGAAACGAGCCAGCGCGCCACGCGCGGAAGCAGGGAACTGTCAGGCTTAATGCGAGCCAGCGCCTTTAGAGACAGCGCCGTGGCTTCAGTATCGTTTGACTCGGCGAAGTCGAGCATGGCTTTGCGGTGCGACTCCCAGTGGGCGGAGAAATCATCCGCCATGGCCGTTCGTTCGATCTCAGCGGCCACATCACGCGCGCGTTTGTCGTCCTTACGCTGTTTCAACGTTAGCGCCAGCAGCGCGCGGCCATACGGTTGCAGGTTGCCGCGCTCGCCAACGATCTTCTCAACGTAACGGCTATCGCTGCCACCACTTTCCTCGAGCGCGTAGACCATGAAGGAGCGGGTTTCCAAATCGATCTGCGTTCCTGCTTCCGTGGTCCCCGAATCAAGCATCTGTTTCAACTTCTCGCGGCCACTGGCGATGCGATTGTCGTCCGGTTGATAACCAGCCTGCTTTGCCAGCGTCAGTCCACTGACGACGTATGCGGTCATAAAAGGATCGCTCTGGTCATCTTTCCACCAGCCCCAGCCGCCGTCGTTGTGCTGGTAGGCATAAAGCCGATCCATACCCTTTTGAACTTTCTTCGGCAGGTCGTTTGAATTCCTTATTGACGACGACTTCACGTCTTTCAACGCCTGAGAAACGATCACGTTGGGAAGAAAACTCGACATCGTCTGCTCGGTGCAGCCGTAAGGATAAGTGGTCAGGTAATCGAGCGCGCCAAACAAGGTGCCCACAACTGAGGGCGCAACTTCAATCTTCAAACTACGCGCACGCGCGTCGGCATTCGGTGGCAGATTCAGGGAATAAGTCTTCTCCGCATTGTCGTCGGAGAATGCCTCGCTCTCGCTCTTCACTTGATGCAGACCGCGTGGCACGACTGTCAATGGCAACTCCACCGCGTCTGATTCGGTGTCTGTGAGAGCTTTCGCCAGCAGTTTGATCTCGCCGACATTTGGGGCAGATATCTGCCAGTCGATGCGCTGCTCGCCTTGCTTTCCGATTGTGACTGTCTGTTTCCCGGAGTTTTGCAGTTGTGCGCCGTCGACCTCCAACGAAATCTGCGTGGACTTATCAGCGTTCAGATAATTATGAACGATTCCCGAGAGCGTGACCGTGTCGCCCTGCGTGACGAACCGCGGCGTCTCCAGGCGCATGATTACATCTTTGCGCGCCACGACTTTGTATTTGGTGGCGCCAACTTTGGTGTCAGCCGTCACCCCGCGCGCGGTTGCACGCCAGGTGGTTAAGTTGTCAGGCAAATTAACTTTGACAGTGGCACGGCCGTCGGCGCCTGTCACCACGTCGGGTTGCCAAAACGCAGTGTCTTTGAAGTTTTTGCGGATTGTAGGTTGCACCAGGTCGCCTTCATTCTTGAAGTCCGCGAGCTGATAGGTTGGCTTGTTCTTCGCGAGATCGATGGGCTTGTCGCCAGCGAAGCCAGTGAAGGTGTAGCTGATTGAGAGATGCGTCTCAACGCTGTTGTAGCGCATGCCGTAAAACTCGCTCTTGATGTTGCCCGAATAATCCGGCGAGACGCTGTAGATAGCTTCATCGACCACACCAAGGCTCACTTCGGCTCCGGAGACCGGCGCGCCGTCGGCATTGCGCGCCAGGATGGTATACGACGCCGTCTCGCGCGGCTTGTATTCCTTCTTGTTCGAAATAATCTCGAGGTTGAGCATCTTGTCGCGCGCGGGCACGACCAGCCGCTGGTCGCTCGTGTACATGTCTCCGCCTTTAACGTACGACACGTTGAGAAACACGTTGGGCGCATAACTCGCCTGGATGGGAATGTCGAGCACGATTGATCTGCCGGGCGAGCTAACGTGCTGCACAGACATTACCGTCGTCAGTTCCGTGCTGACTAGAAGATGAGCGTTATCAGTTGGCAGGATCGCCAACACGTGAGCGATCTCGCCGGGTTTGTACGACTTCTTATCTGGAACGAGCTTGATTGAATTGTAGTCTTCGCTGTAGTAGGAAGAGTCAGACCAGGGGTATTGCCGATCGGTAACCCAGAGATAGCCGCCAATCGAGGCCACCGGCTTGCCGTTTTCCCAAATCACCGTCTTGATCGAAATGTTTCCATCTTCAGTGGTGGTGTAATCGTAGCTGGCCTGGCCTTGCGAGTCGGTCTGCACGTCCGCGTAAGCTATCTGGCGTTCGTGCATTTCATACTCAGGGTAGGGATATTCATCGTCCTCCGGCTTCTTCTCCTTTTTCGTCCAGGTGCGCTCGACGAACTGCAGTTGCACCTTGGCGGAGACAGGCCGTCCTTCGTAGTCGCTGGTGGTAACGCGAATTTTGGCGACGTCGCCTTTGTTGTAGACATAACGATCGGGGTTGGCATTCGCGACGACAGTCCCACGCGTGGCGACAAAACTCGCGCTGCCATCTATTGTGCGGCGCGCAGAATCCGTCACCTGCGCTTCGAGACGATAGCTGTAGTCTGACGTTTCGTTCTCGTCTGTTTGCGGGACTTGAAACTCAACATTCAGGTGGCCACGGGCGTCGAGAGTGCCCTCGCTCTCCTGAACCATATCGTCGCCGCCACCGTAAAACTGCGAGTAGTCATCTCCGCTGTCCGACTCGTCAGTAGTCTCGTCTGAGTCATCCTGGCCAAAACCCCAGGCATAGTAACGGGAGCGATAGATGTAGTACTTCACTTCCGCATTGGCGACGGGCGAACCAAAGAAATAACGCGCGTCGATAGAAAAGTTAGCTTTCTGGCCGGTCTGCACAAATTTGCCCGGCGCTGAAACGGTCACCTTGTATTCAGGTTTTTTATACTCCGCCACTTCGAAGCTGCCGCTCGCCGTACCGCCGCCAACTTCAGCCGCGATGCGATAGCTGCCAAGCGGGGCTTCCTCCGCAATGTCCACCTCACCATTGAAGGTGCCACGCGGAGAGATCGGCAGTTCTTTCGTGAGAATGTTCGCGCTGTTTGGATCTTCAACCGTGACGTTCACTGTATCGTCCGTTATTGGTTTGTATGCGCCGCTCTGGTCAACGGCCCGAATGATTCCTTTGAAACTAACCTTGTGAGTTGGCCGGTAGACGGGCCGGTCGGTGTAAATGTAGCCCTTGATGTTTCCGCCGTCTTCCTCGTCCTCATAACCACCGAAATAGAATGAGCCGAGATCGGAGATTGCGAAGTTGTTGCTCTGTTTGGCGAGAATCAGGAGAGACTCGGAGTCAGTTTCTTCCGGCGCCGGGGCCTCGGCATCCGCTTCGCCATCCGCCGCCGTTTTTTTCTTTTCGATCTTCGTTCTCAGAATGCCTTGATCATCGGTGACGCCGCTGGCAACTGTCTTCTTCTCTTTCACGATTTCCACCTGTGCGCCTGGGCGTGGCTCGCCGGTTTTACGATCTACGGTGTAAATCAGGAGTTCTCCATCACGAGTGGTCTTGTCGATCATGGTCAGATCCGTGACGACAACGACCGTATAAGCGCGCAAATCATTTTCCACCGCTTCTATCAGATAGACGCCCGGGCCGCGTTTGCCCAACGGAATCATGCGCTGGTCATATTCGTTTTCCAGCGGCGCCAAAGGCTCGCGCCAACTGGTGACGAGCAGATCGGGATTCAGCAACGGCACGCGAGCATAGTCGGAAACATTCAGTGGCGTGCGAATCGGGTCGACTTCCTTGCGAAACTTTTGATTGAACGCCTGACGTGAATCCCGCTGCAGTTGCCCGCGCACGAACGTCTTAATACCCGTAAAAGCCCAACGCTTAAAACTTCGCACCTTTTCCAGAAACGACTTACGGTGAGGCAACGAACTGGCAACTTCTTCCTCTTCATGCTCGCCCATCTGATGTGGGTTCTTGAGCTCAGTAAAAAACTTGCGCGGATCCTTCACCTGGTAAACGCGAAAGTCCAGGTGGTCTACGCCCTGGTAGTCGACCCAAAGACGCGCGTTGTCGCTGGAGCCATAGGTACGATGAGTTGACAGCGAAAAGAACGGCTTGCCGGATGGACGTCTTTCGGTTTGTGAATAAGCGGGTTCTGACTCAGCTTCCGGTTTGGCCTTTGCTCGCGAGCGCAGCGTGGCAATCGTAAGCGCGCCGGCAATCGCTACGAGGTAGATCAAAGAAGCGGTCAGGACGCGATAAGAACGAGAGTTCATTTCAAACACGGCTTAGCCTCCTTCGGGCTTGTCAGAACCACCTGCGTAAGCGGGTGGGCAACGGCACTCTCTAGTCAAGAATCTTTAGTCGGTAGAAGCCGAGGAAATTGGAGTTACTCTCCACCGGCCGCCAGCGCTTGTTTGGGTGATGATCGAGAACCGAGAGCTCGACCTTCTTCACCGTTCCTTCATCGGTTGGCGACGAGCCGGTGTGATAAACCACCCAGTCGCTTGACTGGTTGCCACCGAGCTTTGCGTCGCCGAGAAAAATCATTACGTGGTAAGGAAACCTCTGGACCCACGGCTGGTAGAAGAAAAGAAGATCACCGGGTTCGGCATAATGGCGATCGCGACTAATGAATTTGGCGTTAAAGCTTTTGAGACTGCGGGCGTCGGCAAATTCCGAGAAAGTTCCGTTAGCTAGCTCGCCATCTTTATATGAGCCGAAACCAGTGCGAAAAAGTTTTTCTCCCAACGGCCCTTGCTCGAGGCTGTAACGGGCAACGTCAGGCGCGACTGCGGTATACCCCGGGCCCATCTTTTGAAACCATACCCGATCGTGACGGCGCAAAGCTTCGCGCCAGGCAAACCGGACCAGTCCGGCGCAGTCTCTCTGCTCCGCGTTCCACTGTTCACTCAAATGGTAAAATTGATTTTCGGCAATCAGCGTGAACCACTTGCGAAAGTTCTCGCGATCCATAAAGCTTTGCAGTTCAGCCGCGTCAGGGATGCCGTCGTTGTCTGAGTCTAAGGAGACGGAATGAGTAGGAGTGTGAACCGGGGCATGATTGTATTCGACGGAATCCTTGCTCGCCTGCGGGAGTCTTGGCGGGCCATCTCTCCTGCGATTTCTTCCCAGCGAAAAGTAAGAAGCAAAAAAAACAACGGTGAAGCAAATCAGCAGTGCAAAACTAAATTGTCGCCGTTTTATTAACGCGAGCATGGGGGAATTATGGGTCCTGATCGATAACTCTTCGAGGCGGCGCTAAACAGTCGGCGGCCATGTTAACACGTCCACCAACGGCGTCTAATACGGATCGCGTTGCTGTGGGAATCCACAGTGAATAGCGTCACCTCTTTGGACGTGGGACAGACATTCCCGTCTGTCCCTTCCTGGGTTCCGAAAGACAGGCAGGAATCCCAGTCCTACGGTCTTCAAGAATGCCTGTCCTTGAGTCTTTTTAGTTAGCCAAAAGCCGGGGAAAAAGAGTATTGCAAAAACCGACAGGCGCGGGTAGATTGTCGTTAGCCAATCATAACCTCAAGCAGGGGCACCGCGTTGTGATGGGTGTATCAATGGCTCAATAAAATCTGTTGGAGGTAAAGAAGTGCCGACTGGAACATGTCCCGAGTGTGAAGCGGATGTCCACGTGGATACGGACACAGATAAAGGCGAAAGCGTCTCCTGTGAGGACTGTGGTATCGAGCTTGAAGTCGTCGGACTGGATCCGTTAGAGCTGGACATCGTAGAAGAAGACTTGGACGATGACGATGACGAAGACGAATTCTGAAAAGCGGTAAGCGGTGAGCAGTGAGCAGTAAGCAGTGACCGCTTACTGCCTTCTGCTCACTGCTTACCGCTCACTGCTCACTATTTCCTACCTTCCGCCTGAAAACCCGGCCGACTTTGCCGTAGAGTCAACCCGCCTGGACCCTCAATCCTAATTTTGTGAAACTGGCCATCCCGGCGCTTCTGCTCTGGTGGATAGAAGGCCAGCACATACGCCGAAGTAACCTCTTCAGCCAGCGCGCGAAATAATGGTTCGTAGTTATTCTCCTCAGCATAAACACTTCTACCGCCCGTCAAGTCAGCCAATCCACTAACGTCCAAAGGCGTAGGCAAAGGAGTTTGCGATGAGGCTGACAACATTCGCGAGTAAGAAGGAAGGGTAACTACGTAGATGCTCGCGTCCGCGTTATTCGCTCGCTCGATCACGGTGCGGGCGGATACCGTGTCTCCAACCGGGAAGCCATCGGTTACGACCAGTACCGCGCGTTTCATCAGACGCCGCTCGCGAGTGCGCGGTGCATGACGCACCAGCATGCGAATGGCATCGTCAACTGCGTCGTAAGTGTGAGTCGACAAACCATTTGGCTCGCGCGCTATTCGCTCGAACACTCGATCCAGCTTGTCTGGTTCGGAAGTAAACTTCTGCACTACTTTCACGTTCATGCCAAACGCCATCACCGCGTAAAGCGCGGAGTGACCCGCAAGCCTCGCTGAGAACGCGTTCAGCGCGCGTCTTAAACGTTCCATCTCTGCCGTGCTCATGCTGCCTGAAATATCCAGGGCAAATACGACTGCCAGAGGACGAGGTTCACCGCTCCGACGCTCCACCTGAAAGAATGCGAGCGGCTGTTCGACGCCGTCCAGGTAAACCTGGAAGTCTTCCTGCTTCAGATTTCTTATCGGCCGGCCTTCAGAGTCATTCGCCATGACATCCAGGGAAACGAGATCAGTATCGACCTTAACGACGTCATCCGGCTGCTCATCTCTGGGGAATACCTGTCGCTGACGCTGCGCCTTGGGATCTGATTCCTGCGCCAGACTCGGAGGTAGGATTGCCGCGCCAAAAAAAACGAC
>JBGPYG010000123.1:0-9100 GCA_041493085.1 Pyrinomonadaceae bacterium
GTAGCCATGACCAGGGCTGTTCCCGTGCCGCTAACCACAGAGGTGCCAAGAAACACTTTGTGATCATCGCTTGTGTCTTGAGAAATTGTGTGGAGGTCGAGGGCCTCCTTCTCGACAGGGAGTGATTCTCCTGTGAGCGCGGCCTGCTGCACATGTAGATCGCGAATCTTGAACAGCCAGGCATCCGCCGGCACAAGATCACCCGCGCTGAGCCTGATGACATCGCCCGGCACCAGTTCACGTCTGGCAATCTCCGTCCAGTTTCCGTCTCGTAGAACGGCGGCCGTGGGCGCAACTTCTTTGCGAATGCGCTCGACGGCACGTTGCGAACGATAGGTCTGAACGAAGTTAAGGGCTGCGCTCAACAACACCATCAGCGCGATGATGGAGGCATTGAGGACTTCACCGACAGCAGCGGAGATGGCGCTGGCCACCAGCAGGATGATGGCCAGCGGATTAATGAACAGAAGCAGGACCTGAACAAGGCCCGACGCACGGCGGGACGAGACGGGTTCGTTTGGGCCGAACTTGCTGAACTGCAGGCGCGCCTCAGTAGTGCTAAGACCGGCCCCGGCGTTTGCCTGGATATCAGATGGAGGAGTCATCTAGAGCGGGTGGTATCTTCATGAATGACTGCTGCTCTCCTCACTTTGTTGCTCACTCCTCCGGATGAGCGAGAGCATCGGCCTTTGTCGCATGGACAACCCCGTCGGGATGTTCTGGCGGCGAATAGACCGTGAACAGTTTCAGAGCTTCATCGCCAGTGTTAGTGAAATTATGTTCCGTGCCGGCTGGCACCGCAAACATATCGCCAGGGCCCATATCACGCGTTTCTCGTCCCACGACCGCCTGGCCCGCACCTTTGACAAAAACCAGGACCTGATCAACACCTTCGTGTACTTCCCGGCCAATGTCTTCACCCGGAGGAAGACTCATCAAGACCACTTGCGAGTGTTTGTTTGTGAACAGGACCTTGCGAAAGTTATTGTTTTCCAAAGTCAGTTGCTGGACATTCTTGTATTGCATAAAACTCGATCGCCTTCCTCTCAGTGATTCTGTTCAACTCTTGAACGCTCCTTATCGCGCGGGGCAAGCTTAGTGCCCAACATACTCACCTGTCGTCACTACCCTCCTGGTGAGGCGCGTTTTCTATTTGCAGGCTCGCGAACAGCTCCAGCCGAAGAGCAATCCGACAAAGGCCCCTGCGCCGGCGGCGATCCCAACCGACTCCCAGGGATGATGTTTGATGTAGTGAGTTGTTTCGTCCAGATAATCTTCGCCGGTCTCACGCCCCCGTCTAATCATGCGTTGTGCTTTCCTTTTACCAATCTCGACGAAATCTTCGGCAAGCGTCTTTCCTTCAACCGCCCTGGCGGTCAGATGTGCGAATTTGACTCCTGTGCTCGTGCCGTGTTCAATCGTTGCGGTTTGCATTTTTGTTATCTCCTTTCGTCGCTGATCGCAGACCCTTTAAAAGCATGCGATTCGATAGCCGTTGCCTGTTTCCGAACAAGCAACGTTATCCTTGCCAAAACGTTACATAGCGCGAGCGTCGCGCCGAACTTCTACCCCATGGCTGCCGCTGGCATCACCAGCGGATGCCCACAGATTACAATGCCCTTTTTTCAGCGCCGGGCCTGCTGCTATCAGATCTTCTGTATTGTCACCGTGACAGTTGCCACCGGCCCAGTCGTGCGGTTGTACGAGACCCAGAAGCCCAGGCTTTCGTAGCGCACGATCCTATACAGTGATCCGTTTGAGGTCTGTTCCAACTCTCCGCCAACGACCGCTTTGTAATCAGGCGCGCCGATCCCACCCAGGTAATCAACTGAAATCGTGACGACCTTGTGCGCGGCGTCGTAGACAATCTGTGCCGTCTCGTTTTCGGAAAACACGTAATAGTCCTGGTCGCTGTCTTTCAGCGCCGGCGTGCCAAGCTTGGCGCGTGCTTCTTCGGCAAGCATGCCGAGTCGCACTCCTTTGTATTCTCGGTATAACGGCTGCTGAGTCACCGCTTCGTGATTAGAGGCTTTGAGTTTCTGCGACTGGGCGTTCGCGTTGGAACTCAGACCAAGACCGAAGACAACCGCTATCAAGAGACTTAAGAAGAATTTGATTTTCAAGTTTCGCATCATTGTTTCGTACCTCCTGACTAAACACCTGCTGCCTGGCCGGGCGAGGACTGCTCGGTGACGTCGCTGCTGTTCGGAGTCTGTGCGGCGTTCCGGTCACGCATTGGAATTAGCACTCCCAATTCTTTTGCCCACGGCCCACACTTCGCCGCCCGCGCGCATCTGCAACACAATCTGGTCCAACGGCCGCGGCGGCGGACCATACATCACGTAACCCGTCCTCGCGTCATACACTCCCTGATGACAGGGACACTTTAGACAGCGCCGCTGTGAGTCGAAGTCGACTGAACATCCGAGGTGGGCGCATTTCCGACTATAAGCGATACACTCTCCATCGGGAGCGCGGACGAGCACCGCCGGATCATTCGCCCCGGGATAACTGAAGTACAGGAACGAGCCGGGCATCACTCGTTCCGCGCCTTCGATTTTCATCGGTGGATATGCGAGCAGCGGACTCGGGTCATTCGCTGGTTCGCCTTTTAGATTACTCGCCGACAACCCCAGCCCGACTGAGGTTACCAAAACTCGATTGCAAAAGGTGCGTCGGCTAATCTCGCTGCGGCGCTCGAGGATCTCTTCAGTTTTCATTTCAGCGCCTACTTTCTCACGCGCGATGCGTTTGGCCGGTCACGGCTGAATTGCCATTTTCAGCACTCCGTTTGAGGGCTCCCCCAACAACCTCAAAGGCATCGGAAATGTTTTCGAGTTTCAAGCAGCGTGTCAGCAAAGGCATAAATTTCTTCAGGGTCGCAGCCCTGCTCCTAACGGTGGTTTGAGCAACGATTGTGCCGCTGAAATGCTGAGGATTTTCGTGGCTTTTGGTGGTGGGGACCGGTTCGCTTTGCGGGCTTTTGCGCAAAGACTTGAGCAACTTTGCCCAGCATTCAATCGAAGGAAGCGAGAACCGCGTCACCAGCCTATCGACCTTGAAACCAAAGAAAGACCATAAAGACTGTAGCAGCACTCATCACTATAGTTGTCAGCCAGCCCAGGCAGCCCAGCAAAGGCGAATTGGCGCGATCCGCCATAACTCTCTTATCGCTTGAGAGTCTTGTCACCAGAGCGATCAGCGGAGGCGCGAGTACTCCGTTCAAGACGGCTGCCCAAAAGAGCATTCGCACAGCGTTGAACCTCAAATAATTTAGAGTAAGCCCAAGGAGGAGCGCCACCGCTAGCACGGCATAAAATTTTGGTGCTCGTCTTGGCTGATCGTCGAGAGACCCACGCCAATGCAATGCTTCAGTAACAGCGTAGGCCGCAGAGCCGGCAAGTACGGGCACCCCTAACATTCCGGTTCCGATGAGGCCGAGCGCGAACAAGAGGTAAGCACCGTCGCCGGCCAATGGTCGCAGAGCTTCCGCAGCTTGCCGGGCCGTCTCAATGTCGCGATGACCGGACGTATAAAGCGTCGCTCCAGTCGCCAGGATGATGAAATACATTACGCCATTAGAGAACGCCATTCCCGTTAAGACGTCCGTTCGGGCAGTTCGCAGCTCTGCGTCGGTTGCGCCACGCCTGGCGTGAATCGTGCGCCGCCCCATAGCTCGTTCTTCCTCAACTTCCTGCGCCGCTTGCCAGAAGAAGAGATACGGCGAGATCGTCGTGCCGAGAACGCCCAGCACGGTCGCGACGTATTGCGTGCTCCATTCAAGCTGGGGAAGAAAGGTCGCACTCGCTACTTCACGCCAGCGGGGATGAGCAAGAAACGCGGCAATCACATATGCGAAAAGCACAAGCGTAAGCCACTTGAAAATGCGCGCAATACGCCGATAGCTTAGCCATATCAGCAACACAACAATGAGAATTGCGAAGAACGGTAACCAAAAAAAGGCGGGCACTCCTGTAATCATCTCCATCACTTCACCCATCCCGCCCAGGTCCGCGCCAATGTTGACCGTGTTGGCAATAACAAGCAGAGAGCACGTGGCCCAGAGAACGGATCGTGAGTAGCGCCGTCGCACAATGCCCGCCAGACCAAGACCCGTGACCATTCCGAGACGAGCGCACATCAATTGCACCCCCGCCATCAGCGGAAACGAAAAAAGCGCCGTCCAGAGTTGGCCGTAACCGAACGATGCGCCGGCGACCGAATAGGTTGAAATCCCCGAAGGGTCGTCATCGGCAGCGCCAGTAATTAGCCCAGGCCCGAGTTCCTGAAAGAAGTGTCGCAGTCCGGCGGATCGAAAGTCGCGCAGGGGGTTCTTACTGATCCTCTTGCTCATGGCAGGGGTTCGAAAAAATATTGTGAGAGTCGTTTACAGATTGAACCGTATGAGATGCCCTTGGAAGAACTTATGGTTTGATTGCCACTTTCATCACGCCCTCTCTCCGCTCCCCGAAATCATGGTCTCCTTGAGCGTACGATTTCAACCGAGCAATGGGCGCGCGCCGCAGCTGATAAGGAAACACTACCAAGGAGCAAGCGGTCAATTCCTCTTATGCCCTTCGGGCCCAGGAAAATACAATCCGCGCCCCAGCTTTCTGCTTCTCCAATGAGCTCCTCCCTGGGGTTGCCTCTCCTGATCATGACCGCTGCATCAAGTCCGGCAGAGCGGAGTTTCTCTGCTGCTGGCCCGAAGATCTGGCGGACTTGATCCCAGTTGTCTTCATCTTCCACTTCGATCCATTTCATTACTGACGGTTGAGATGGATCGGGAGTAATTGGCATCACAGTATCGACTACTGCCAGCAAGCGCACCTCAGTTCCGGTGGGCCACTCGCGTCGGTAAACGGCATCTACTGCGGCGTTGGAGTACGGCGAATTGTCTACGCCGAGCACAAGTCGAACCGGAGAGTTGGCGTCCCTGCGCCGGCCACGCGCGACGCGAACGGAGCAACTTGCTTCGTAGAGAACTCTCTGTGAAACGCTTCCGAGTATCAGCCTGCCACCCAGAACAGAGTGGCCGCGTGCCCCAACCACTATTAGGTCCGCCTTCCACTCGTCGGCTGTCCTTATAAGCGCCCAGGCAGGTGAATCAGCGAGAGCCTGGTGGTGAACATGCCACTCCGGAAAACTCTTTTTGATCAGTTCACTCGCACGTTTTGCCATTGACTCGGCTTCCTTCACTTCGCGCTCCGCACGTTCGTGTGCACGCCGCACGCCCGCCGGGACGTACATTGGAAAGGTGTTATCGACCTCTTCATCGATCGGCGGTGGCAGAAAGACATCGGCCAGAGACATGACTATTGCTTCAGCCGTTTTTGGCAATCCCGCGCTTTGCAGATCCTCGAGCGCGGCATCGGCGCACTCAGAGCCATCGTACCCAATGAGTATTTTCATCTTTTCGTTCAAGCGCTGACCCCGTTATAAGGCTAGAAACTCGTAACTCGGCGACCGTCTTCCTACGGTTTAATTGCCACTTTGAGCACGCCGTCCAAACGCTCGCCAAAGAGATTGTAGGCTTCACCAATGCGGTCCAAGGTGAAGGTGTGCGTGAGCAGCGGCGTGAGATCAACGCGACCGTGGCGCACAACCTCCATCAGCCGGCGCATGCGCTCTTTGCCGCCGGGGCAGAGTGTCGTAACTATTCGCTGGTCGCCAATACCAGCGTTGAATGCTTCGTAGGGAATCTGAAGCTTGCCTGAATAAACACCAAGGCTCGACAACGTTCCAGCCGGTCGCAAGCTAAGCAACGAACTCTCAAATGTTTGTTGTGTACCAAGCGCCTCGATTGCTACATCAGCGCCGCCGCCGGTTAAACGCTTCACTTCAGCTACAACGTCAGAGTCGCGATAATCGAGCGTTACATTCGCACCCATACGCTGCGACATAGCAAGGCGATGCTCGTCTCCATCGATGCCGATGATTAACGACGCTCCCATCAGTTTGGCGCCGGCCGTTGCGCACAAACCGATTGGTCCCTGGGCGAAAACAACGACCGAATCACCAATCTTTATCTTGGCGGCCTCCGCGCCGCCGAATCCAGTGGAAGCAATATCAGCGAGTAAGACCACTTGTTCATCGGTCAACTCATCCGGAATCTTTGCCAGGTTGGCCTGGGCATACGGTACTCGGAGATACTCGGCCTGGGCGCCGTTGATTGTGTTACCGAAGCGCCAACCGCCGAGTGCCTCGTACGCTGCGCCATGTCCGCATTGTGAAGCGTGTCCCGACAAGCAGGCCCGGCATTGCCCGCATGGAGTAATCGCACCCACCAGCACGCGGTCGCCAATCTGATACCCCGTAACGCCCGCGCCAAGCTCCTCAATCACACCAACTGGCTCATGACCGATCACCAGACCCGGCGTGACTGGATATTCACCCCGGACGATGTGCAGGTCCGTTCCACAAATCGTGGTCAGCGTCACATGAATTACGGCTTCACCTACTCCGGCTCTTGGTTTTTCAACCTCTTCTACACGGATGTTGTTCTTGCCGTGAAAAACGTTGGCTTTCATTCTTCCCATCGCCCGTTCCTTCCTGCCCTACAATGCCTTGCTCTCCAGACACCGCCGTTCTGTAAGTTGAGAGACTAATGTTTGACTTGCATCCGCTCCCAGCAGCCGATGCAGAACGCAATCGCGGGATCAAAATCGAGCTTCGTGTCCTCGATCCATCTGCCACACTTGCTACAGTTGCCGTAGGAGCCGGCCATTAATCGATCGAGCGCGTCGTCGATTCTGCGTAACCGCGCCTGAAGCAGCTCCCGATGCCAGTTTGCAGCCCGCTTGGCGTCCTCTTTCGACATCCCCTGCGCTCCCGGCTGAGCCTCAGAACCTGGTTGAGACTCTTTGAGAAGAGCTTCGCAGATGTCTTCTCGTTCGGAGTGCAGGCGGTTCCACACAAGGCCCCCACTCCTATCGACCGAATTCTCAATTGTGCGAGTGTTTGGATTGGCGCTCATGGTCATTACCTCCATTAGGTTTGTGTACCCTTACAACTTCTACAGAGCAATGCGCGCGTGCAGCGACTGCCGCGGAGACGCTGCCAAGAACAAACCGTTCGATACGGTTGCTGAAGCCGACCGAACCGACAAAGATGCAATCGGCACCCCATCCTTCTGCAGCTTCAGACAGTGCACGCTTCGGATTGCCCTCACGGATTTCCGTTGAGACTTTTAACTCGGACTGCCGCAACCGCTGCGAAGAGTTTTCCAATGTCTTTTTCAGCGCGTCACGATCGGCCTGATTACTCTCTTCTACAGTCTTTGCAATCGGTGGAATAAGCTGTCCGATAAGGGTCAGCGTTAGCGGATCGTTCACCGCGATGACGCGCACTTCGCTCCTTAGTGGCCACAATCGTGACGCGACTTCGCGTACGGCAGCCTCGCTTCCCGCCGAGCCATCCACACCAACAACTACGCGGACCGGCGTATCAGGCTCCTCAAGACGTCCGCGTGCGACGCGCACTGAGCAACGAGCCTCAGTCAAGACTCGTTGGGAAACGCTTCCGAGTACAAACCGCCCCAGTGCCGAGTGCCCGTGTGAGCCAACGACGATTAGATCGGGTTTCCACCCATCGGCTTTGCTAACCAGTTCCCACGCGGGTGAGCCCACCGAAGCTTCTGCGGTTATCTCCCAACCTGGGAAATTGGCTCGCAGGCGATCGGCTGCACGATCGGAGAGAGATTGCGCCTCCTGGATTGCGGGCGAACCTTTGGCATAAACGCGCGGGATGTCGGCTGGTACCTGCAATGCGCGCGCCTGCTCAAGGATCTCATAGCTCGACGGCGGCGGCGGTGGCAGTGAGACTTCAGTTACAGACAGCACTAATGCTTCCGCTGCGGATGGAAGTCCTGCTCTCTGCAAATCATCCAGTGCTGCTTCCGCGCAATCAGATCCGTCATAGCCAATCAGGATTTTCATTCTTTGCTTCATAGAATATTTAGAATCCTTCGTGCGAACGTGCCAAAACCACAGACTCACTATGCAACGAAGATGCGCAGCACTTGCCGTTTGATCATAAGTCCTCCAACGCGGCACCTATGGAGTATAAGGCTCTTAACTCGCGCCGTGTTGTCGATTACCAGCGCGACGGTTTCATTCGATTGGGTCGCTCCCAATCGCCCTAGTTGCTCGGCCTCAACTCAAACGCCGGACACTGCGGCCCGCGTTTGTTCTAACGGAAGCGGATGGCCGCAAATCGCTTTATAGGTGTTGACTACGTCGGCGTAGGCCAGGTGCGGAGCCTTCTTGTCTTTTGCTTCCTGGGCCTTCAGAACGGCGTCATTCAACGACAGCATGCCATCGAGTGTGCCATCCGCGGCAACCACTGGCAGCCGGCGAACCTTGCATTCCCGCATAGTTTCCAACGCCTTGCGAACGTCGTCATCGGGGCTCACTGAATAGACCTTGCCGCTAATAACGTCCTCGACTGCAATGTTCGAAAGATTCCGGTTGTTTATCGCAGCAGCCATGCAGATGTCGCGATCGGTTATCAGCCCGACCACCTTCCCTCCGTCTTTAACGACCGGCAGTATCCCGCAGTCGTTATCCCACATAAATCGGGCAGCGACAGCCAAAGTGTCCGTAGGAGTGCACGCCTTTGCATTTGGGGTCATGATCTCTTTGACTTTCATAAACTTTTTCCACCTTTCCCCGCACAGAAATGTTTCTTTAACTTTAGTCGAAGCAATGAGCATGCCGACTTACCAATCAGGAAAATGTCAGGGTGTTGTGGGTTAGGGTGTCTGATTGCGGAAAGCTACTCATTATCGCTGAGAAAAAACCCGCAGATTTTGTTTAGGCAGCCTCGAAGCCCTCATTAACTGAGGGAAGAAAGTTGGCATGAATAATGCAGCGAAAGACTCAGGATTAGACCTGAAATTAGGCTGCATATGACGGAGGCCACCATGAAAACACGGGAGATACCCCGAGATGAATGGACCAGGTTTTTCGACGACCTGAGCCGGAGGCAGGAAGGCTTGGGGGTTACGCTTGAAGTGTTTGGCCCGGACATCGGCGACCAGGTTGAGGAACGCCACATGTTCTTTGCAGGTATAACCGCGGAAGTGGCAGACAAAGCCCAC
>JBGPYG010000051.1:0-13979 GCA_041493085.1 Pyrinomonadaceae bacterium
CGTCAGCGGACCGAGCCGGACCCATCTCTGGTGGCAGATCCTGAATTCCCAGGTGTTCCGACGCACCAATCGCCAGCGCATATTCGATAGCATTTTCAAGTTCCCTAACATTTCCCGGCCAGGGATATTCGACTAAAGCGCGCATTGCTTCGGGAGTGAATCGTCGCGGAGCGACGCCGGAGCGTTCTGCCTTGATCCGCAGGAAGTGATGTATGAGCAGCTCGACATCATCACCACGCCTGCACAGTTCGGGAAGATGGAGCGGCAGCACACGAAGCCGGTAGTAAAGATCCGGACGGAAGCGGCCCGCGGCGACGGCTTGCGTAAGATCACAATTGGTAGCCGATATGACGCGCACATCGATCGCGATATTTGTTCGGGCTCCTATTCTACGCACCGTGCGTTCCTGCAAAACTCGCAACAGTTTTGCCTGAGCCGAAAGGTTTAGGGCGTCGATCTCATCAAGAAAAATCGTTCCGCCGGAGGCCTTTTCAAACAGTCCGCAACTATTAGCCATCGCGCCGGTGAACGCGCCACGCTGATGACCAAACAGTTCTGCTTCGATAAGTGTTTCGGGAATGGCAGAACAATTGACATCCACGAATCTTGAGTTCCGGCGTGGACTTTGATCGTGGATTGCGCGCGCAACGAGTTCCTTGCCGGTGCCAGTGGCCCCGGTAATCAGAACCGAGCTATCAGTGGGAGCGATGCGACCGATAACCGAGAAGATCTTTTGCATTACCGGCGATTTCCCAATGAGAGTAGCGCCACTTGCTTCCCGGACTGGGCAATCCTGGACCGACCAGGTGTCTATAGCTCTGGACGAACCGCTGGCTGCTGAATAACCTGACGGAGCGGGGGCTGAGGGGGGCATATAATCAAAAACACGCCTACGCAACTAAGCCTAAATTTGTCCATCGTGACTCCTGAGACAGGGTGAGAGTCGCGACAGTTTGTACAGTTGCGGGGGGCGTCCTCCTTTTTGTTATGGTAGAAGGCTTCCGCACAACCTTCGCTAGAATCTGGGCACTGATTTAGAGACGCGAAAAAAAGGCATCTTTGCCTATTGCACTCGATGGTTTGATGTTTCTTCTCACACCCTGAAAAACTATCGGGAGCAGGGTCTGATACTTCTCGGCGAGCTTGGGGGCCACCAAGCATGTTGAGAAGGGGTTAACTTGTATGGGCGCAGATATAACACAGGTACAACAAAAATGCCATAAATCTTTTTAGCGAGCTGGCAGAATCCTGCCGGACATTCCTTAAGCTAAAACATTGAATAGCGGGGAAATGCTACAAAATGCTTGGAAAAAACAGGAATTTCGGTGTGAAGTCCCACCCTGGCTGCCCCGCTGAGAATTCTGTCGCCCAGCCCCCAAAAAAAAGAGCGGCCTCGCCCTTTTGGGAGCGAAGCCGCTGGAGTAGTACCCGCGAAAGGGAACTGCTTACATTCCCATTCCACTCATGCCGCCCATGCCCCCTGGCATCGCCGGATTTCCCTTGTCATCATCCGGAAGCTCGGAAACCATGGCTTCAGTTGTGAGCATGAGACCCGCGATTGAAGCAGCATTCTGCAATGCCGTCCGAGTTACCTTGGCCGGATCGATGACGCCTGCCTTAACAAGGTCCTCGTAAACTTCGGTTTGCGCATTGAAGCCGAAGCTGTCGTTCTTTTCAGCGCGAACACGCTCGACTACAACTGCGCCTTCCTTGCCGGCGTTCTGAACGATCTGACGAAGAGGCTCCTCGAGTGCTCTCCGAACGATGTTCACGCCAATCTGCTCGTCCGGATCGCCTTCGCCTTCCTTGTTTATTTGAAACTTCTCAAGGACCTTGGCGGCACGAACCAGCGCCACACCACCACCGGGAACGATCCCTTCCTCGACGGCCGCGCGCGTTGCGTGCATAGCATCCTCAACTCGCGCCTTCTTTTCCTTCATCTCCGTCTCAGTCGCAGCGCCAACTTTGATTACAGCAACTCCGCCGACGAGTTTCGCGAGACGCTCCTGTAGTTTCTCGCGATCATAGTCGGAAGAAGTCTCTTCGATCTGGGCGCGCAGGGTTTTAACGCGTCCCTCGATGTCGCTCTGCTTGCCATTGCCTTCGACGATGGTGGTGTTGTCTTTGTCGATCGTGATCTTCTTGGCGCGACCAAGGTCCTCAAGCTTGACGTTCTCGAGCTTGATTCCCAGGTCTTCGCTGATGACCTTGCCACCTGTCAGAATCGCAATGTCTTCAAGCATCGCCTTGCGACGATCACCGAAACCTGGCGCCTTAACGGCGGCGATATTCAAAGTGCCGCGCAGCTTGTTAACCACGAGCGTCGCGAGCGCTTCGCCTTCGACATCCTCGGCGATAATCAGCATAGGCTTGCCCATCTTAGCTACCTGCTCAAGCAGCGGCAGAAGATCCTTCATTGAGCTGATCTTCTTCTCGTGTATCAGAATAAGCGGATTCTCCAGCACAACTTCCATGCGCTCTGGATCGGTGACGAAGTAAGGGCTGAGGTAGCCGCGATCAAACTGCATACCTTCGACAACCTCGAGCGATGTGTCCATTGTCTTTGACTCTTCAACTGTTATGACGCCATCTTTGCCAACCTTGTTCATTGCTTCAGCAATAATGTTGCCAATAGTCGAATCGCCATTTGCTGAGACGGTTCCGACCTGCGCAATCGCATCACCTTTCACAGGCTTTGCCAAACGCTTGATCTCTTCTGTGGCGCGTTCGACTGCCTTGTCGATGCCGCGCTTGAGCGCCATTGGGTTGGCGCCGGCAGCGACAGTCTTCACGCCTTCGCGGAAGATCGCCTGCGCGAGCACGGTAGCGGTCGTCGTCCCGTCGCCGGCTACATCAGAGGTTTTGGAGGCGACTTCACGAACCATCTGCGCGCCCATGTTCTCGAGCGAATCCTTTAGTTCGATTTCTTTCGCGACTGTAACTCCGTCTTTGGTAATAGTGGGTGAACCAAACTTCTTATCGATTACCACGTTGCGCCCCTTGGGGCCGAGCGTGATCTTCACTGCGTCCGCGAGCTGATTGATTCCTCGCAAAATCGCCGCGCGTGACTCCTCGCCATGAACTACTTGCTTTGCCATTTCTGTCTTCTCTCCTGCTGAAATGAATGTGGTTTATAAACAAAGGAACAGCTGAGTCAGGGTTTGACTATTTGCTGCCCTTCTTGCCAGTGGCCGCGCCTGCGCGCGCGATGATTCCGAGGATTTCATCTTCGCGCATGATCAGCAGCTCTTCACCGTCAATCTTGATTTCAGAACCACTGTATTTGCCAAACAGAACCCGGTCACCGGGTTTGACGTCGAGCGGCTGTCTCGTGCCATCTTCCTTGTATTTGCCCTGGCCGGCTGCCACAACTTCGCCTTCCTGCGGTTTTTCCTTGGCTGAATCGGGAATGATTATTCCCCCACGAACCTGCTCTCCCTCCTCAATCCGGCGCACGATCACCCGGTCATGGAGAGGTGTAATATTTGTCGACATTCTTTGCAGTTCTCCTTTCAGTTTCCCTTGTAAATTTACCTGATTTTTGGATTAGTACTTCGGACAACATCCTTAAAATTAGCACTCTGCATGGATGAGTGCTAAGGATAATTCGCTCCAGGATTAATGTCAACTTCAGGCCGGCAAAGACGGGCTGAAGATGTCAGAACCACCTGCGTTAGCGGGTGGCCCGGTTGGGATTGCCACCCGCTTACGCAGGTGGTTCTGACATCGATTAGCGAGTTCCGCCCCTGGCAGTTCGGGCTAAAGGTCGCCTCACTTTTTGGTAGTCGGCCACGCGCTTCGAAATGGTGTTTCGGTGGATCCCAAGCGCTTGCGCCGTTTTTGAAAGATGTTCTTTGTTTCGAGCGAGAGCCTTCTTAATGTAGAGCTTTTCGAATTCGCTCACTGCTTCGGTCAGCAGGAGATGGCCATCCAGCATCTCGTCGATTAGTGCTTCAAGGCGGGCGCGCATTTTTTATGAATTCCGGGACAGTTAATGATTAACGACGTTATAGTTCTTCGCCGGTAAGAAGCCGGTACGCTTCCAGATAGCGAGCCGTAGTGGCAGTGGCAACTTCGGAGGGAAGCGGCGGGCCGGGAGGCTTCTTATCCCACGCAAGCGTCTCGAGATAGTCGCGAACAAACTGCTTGTCAAACGACGGCTGCGATTTGCCTGGGCTGTAGCTTTCTGCCGGCCAAAACCGAGAAGAATCCGGAGTCAGGGCTTCGTCGATCAGGATTATCTCGCCGTTTTGGTCACGTCCAAATTCAAACTTAGTGTCGGCGATGATTATTCCCCGACCTCGAGCGTAGCTGCGCGCTTCATTGTAAAGACGCAGTGAAGTTTCGCGCAGGTACTTTGCCGTCTCTGC
The DNA here is from genome assembly GCA_041493085.1 of Pyrinomonadaceae bacterium. GTDB lineage: Bacteria > Acidobacteriota > Blastocatellia > Pyrinomonadales > Pyrinomonadaceae > PSRF01. Next base: position 4,371 of record JBGPYG010000051.1, read on the forward strand.
GCCCAACATGTCGCGCACTTGTCCCTCACTTATGTTCTCGTCGTGACCTTCATCGGCCTTGGTGGAAGGGGTAAAGATTGGCTCTGGTAGTTCGGCGGATTCAAGCAGATTGTCCGGAAGCTTATGACCGCAGACTTCACCGGTCCGCAGGTAGTCCTTCCAGCCTGAACCGACCAGGTAGCCTCGGACGACGCATTCCACCGGGAAAACCTCAGTTCTCCGCACGAGCATTGACCGGCCCCTGAGATCCTGCGCCCGCTGAACATCTTCCGGCATCTGTTCATGTTCGATTGTAATGAGATGGTTCGGGACAATGTGGGCGAGCTTGTCGAACCAGAACTTTGAAAGTGAGGTTAGCACTTCACCTTTGCGCGCGATTGCCGTAGGCAAGATGCAATCGAAAGCCGATATGCGATCGGTTGCCACGATCAGGAGACGCTCGGCATCAACCTGATAAACGTCGCGCACTTTTCCGCGCTTTACTAGATTCAAATCAGGAATGGATGTTTGTAGGACAGCGGCGGCGTTCGTCATCGTAGTTTTGGCTAACATCGCGAAGCTATGACTGATTGTTTGAGAAGCGGCGAGCGAGATTTTGCTCGCGCGAAAAAGCTTTGTCAAGAAAGCTATGGTTTTAACTTCATAACTTTTAGCGGCGCCGATTCAAACTGACGAGTATGAAGACCGCGAATGATGGACTAACTGAAAGGACTCGATTTGCCCACTCGATAGCCAGCGCTTTCAGGCAGACGGTTTTCCATGTAACAATAGTCGCGACCCAATCTCAGAAAGCGATCGATTAATCTGCGCGCTAGTTTGCCCCAATTGACCAGAATCTCCACACCAATTCATCGAGGAGGGATCGTTATATGAATCATTGTCTCTTTCGGCGGGAGCTTTCGGCTCTCTCGTTAATCGTATTAATGGCCCTCGCGCAGACTTCGTTTGGACGGCCAGCCCCAGTTTTTGACAAACTTCTACAGACGCCGCAACAATCGCGTCCTTTCCCTCCAACGCAATACATTCCCGATCACGACTTCGACACTAGGCATGTGGCTTTGGATATTCGGTTCGACTGGGAACGGGAGCAGTTAATTGGCGTCGAAACGATGGTTTTCAAGCCTTTGGTTACTGATCTGAAGAGTATCGAGCTGGATGCGGCGGACATGACCATCACGTCGATAAAGCTAGTCAACGGCGGGACGCTAAAGTTTGAGATGGAGGCAGCGAACCAAAAACTGCGGATTGCTCTGGGTCGGCCTTACCAGCCTGCTGACGAACTCACCATCGCGATTGAGTATCATACCAACGGTTCACAGGATAAGATTCCTGGTCTGGTAGGAGCAGCCCTCAGATTTATCAAGCCAAGCCCTGACGACCCGACCCGCCCGAAGCAAATCTGGTCGCAGGGAGAGAGTGAATATAACCACTATTGGTTTCCGGTTTACGACCATCCGAATGATTTTTTCACGTCCGAAATCACTGCCACTGTAGAAAAACCTCTGACGGTGGTTTCAAACGGAAAACTGCTCCAGACCAAAGAGAACAAGGATGGGACGCGCACCTTCCACTGGAAAATAGAAGAACCACACGCCAGCTATTTGACGTCCATTATTGTTGGCGAATACACGCCGATCGTCAGCGAATATCAGGGTGTTCCGATAATCACAAACGTCTATCCGAATGAGGTTAAGGAAGGCAAGGTGACGGCCGCCCGCTTACCGGAGATGGTGAAGTTCTTTTCAGAGAAGACGGGTTTAAAGTATCCCTACGCAAAATATGCGCAGACAACTGTTCGCGATTTTGGCGGCGGGATGGAAAACATCAGCGCCACAACGCAAACGGACAACATGATCCATGACGCACGCACTGAACTCGATTCAAACACGGATGGTCTGCAGTCGCACGAATTGGCTCACCAGTGGTTTGGAGATTATGTGACTTGCCGGGACTGGTCCGATATTTGGCTCAACGAGAGTTTTGCCACCTATTTCCAGGCCATGTGGGATGAACACAAGTTGGGTGGTGATGATTTTCTCTATTCCGATGTTAAAGCCAATCAGGATGCTTACCTCACGGCGTGGAAGCAGGGTAACCGGCACCCAATTGTGACGAAGAATTACGCCAGCCCGGATGCCGTTTTCGACACGTATGCTTACCCTCGCGGCGGTGCTGTCCTCCACATGCTGCGGCAAACACTAGGCGAAGATAATTGGTGGCGAGCAATCAACTATTACCTGCGCAAGTATGCCAACCAGCCGGTCGAAACAGAACAATTCCGGATTGCGATTGAAGAATCTACGGGACAAGCGCTGGATTGGTTCTTTGACGAATGGCTTTACAAAATGGGTCATCCCGTTTTTCGAGTGACGCAAAACTACGATCCGGCAACAAAATCTCTCAAGCTTTTGGTGGAACAACTCCAGACGGTAGACAGTAGTTCGCAGTTTCCCCAGGTGGCGCTCTTTCAGACACCGGTAGAAATCGAGATAAGCACCGCATCGGGGACTCGACTGGAGCGCGTGCAGATCCTTCCAAAAAAAGAACAGACCTTTACGCTCGCGGTTGATTCAAAACCTTCGCTCGTCAACTTCGATTACCGCGGCACGTTGATTAAGGAAGTGCAGTTCGACAAGACGACTGAGGATTTGGCTTACCAGTTGGCGCGAGATGACGACGTGCTGGGACGAATCTGGGCTTTAGGGCAACTAGCCAGCCGCATCACTGTCGCGACGACGTCGGAAGCCGAAAAGCAGCGCATCGCAACCGAACTTGCAAACGCGGTAACGCACGATAAGTTCTGGGGAGTGCGGGTTGATGCGGCGACGGCGCTCGCCGACGTAAAATATCCCAGTGCTCGTGCGGCTTTGGTCATGGCTACCATGGATCCGAATGCGCGGGTTCGCGCCCGCGCGGTGACTTCGCTGGCAAACTCAAAGGACCCTTCACTCGCGAATTTGTATGCGAAGTTGTTGAACGATCAAAGCTACGCCGTAATCAAGGCTGCGGCTTTGGCTCTTGGCGATGCCAGGAGTCCCAGCGCTTACGAGGCTTTGGCGAAACTGCTCAACACTCCTTCGTGGCGGGACAACATAAAGGTTTCGGCCTTGTCCGGCCTGGGGGCGCTGCAGGATAAACGAGCGTTGGACGTTGCTTTCCGTTACGCCGAAAAAGGGAATCCCTCCGCTGTAAGAGCGGCGGGCCTACGAGTGTTGGGGAAAATTGGCGGCGGTGATCCGAAGGCGTTCACTCTAGTTGCCGACACGGCAATGAAGGCGTTTGCGAATGGCGATTTCAATCTCGCCACAGCCGCCGGAGAGGCGCTTGTTAGCTTGGGAAACCCTCGAGGCTTCGCGGTTTTGGAGCAAATAGGTCACGACGCGTCAGTCACGTCACGACTGAAAGAACGACTCAATCAGTATCAAGAACTGCTGCGAAAAGTGGTGGCGGGGGCCCCCAGTTCCGGGGCCCACCAGCCTTAATCGAAGGGCAGATTTCTAATCGGGGGCCCCGAGGGAGGGTTCCTGAAATTAGGCGCATCCCTGGGGAGCGCCGATTAGAGAGTCCTTACCCTGGCACCTTGGAGGCATTCCGAGAGCTGGACGTGGGTCTACAATCTCTGGAATTACAGTTTGGCGCCTCCATTTTTAAGGGCTTTCGGGGCTTTGATGTTGAGCCCGCAAAACTTAAGGCTTGAGTTTGGAAAGCTTGTCCTGTACTATTCTGTTCGCCCGAGTGGCGTCGTACCCCATGACGCCAAACCTCCTAATCACCTGCTTGTCAGTTCTAACGAGTCATTCTGATGACAAATACAGCTACTGACAGACAGAAAACTTCCAAGGACACCAGTCAACCGGCCGAACCGATCGAGCGCAAGATTTCCCTGCTTGTCGTTGAAGACGACGAAAATATTTCGAGCGCTATCAGCGAGTATTTCTCTCGCGCAGGCTATAACGTGAGAACCGTTGAAGATGGCTTGATGGGTGTGAAGTCAGCCTTGGATGATCCTCCAGATGCTGTCGTTTTGGACCTCATGCTCCCAAAAATGGACGGTTTGGCTGTTTGCAGGGAGCTTCGTGAAAAGACGAATCACATGCCGATTCTCATGCTCACCGCAAAGGATGACGTAGTTGACAAAGTGCTTGGGCTTGAAATGGGCGCAGATGACTACATCACCAAGCCTTTTAGCTTGCGTGAACTTGAAGCCCGGATCAAGTCTGTGCTCCGTCGCAGTAGAGCTCCCGCAAACGCCGACGGTGCTAAGGACGAAGTTACTATCACTCGCGGTAGACTTCGTATTGATCCGGCCAGGCGAGAAGTGATCATTGGAGAGCGCCAGGTGGAACTGACTCCAAAAGAGTTTGACCTCCTCCGACTCTTCGCAGCGAACCCGGGTAGGGTTTTCCCCCGCAAATACCTGCTTGAAAAGATCTGGGACTACTCTTATGAAGGCTACGATCGGACCATTGATTCACACATCAACCGGTTGCGAGCCAAGATCGAAGAGAACCCGGAAAACCCTCAGATGGTCTTGACCGTTTGGGGAATTGGCTACAAGTTTAGCGACGAGCAATAACGTCAAGTTCGGTCGCTCTCTTCCAACACCAACTTGCAGCTGTTAGTTCAGAACCCTGCAATTGGAACTCCTTCCTAGCCGGCCATGGCTAATCAAGCCTAAAGCTTCCCGGCGCACCTTCACACCATGACGAAATTTTTCAATAAAAGACGATTCGCGACTTTTTGTCTGGTCCAAAAGACTGGCTTGCAGCAGGCTGGATTCAGGCTCGTCGCCGCAATGGTCCTGATGTTCGCCGCTGTCGGTATCGTTCCTCATTTGATTTCCCAAGCCCAAAAGGTTGGCGTCCCGACAAAGGTGTGGAACGTCGCGGCCCAACCGTCTGGCGGTGGAATGGTCGTATGGATTGCAGCGGACACTCCCCTGGGCCGTGCCCAGAATTGGCAAGACAGCGAAGGGTACCACCTGGTGCTTCCGAACACAGTCTCCGCCGATTCGCTGAGATCGGTTCGAGGAGTAAAGGTTCGCCGAATCGGAACTTCGCTGGAAGTTCTTTTGCAAACAAAACCCGGTTCAAAGGTGAGTGTACAGTCCGAGGGTAATGAGATCAGTCTTCTGGTTGATAAGAAACTGGAAGGGCGCGCCGACGGGGATTCTCAGACCGAAACGAACGCTTCAGACCAACAGCTTTTCGAAGACCCGGGACAAACGAGGCAAGGGCGCCGCGACCCGGCCGCGGTTAGAGTCTCATCGCCGGCTGACGACTTAGCTTCCAACGCGCGTGCTCCATCAGGAGAAACCGCGCACACAGCTAACAACTGGAGCCCGCCAATGGCCCCGACTACAGCCCTTCCGGCCGAAGCGCTGCCGCAAGAGGCAGCCGCCGCTACCAGTCCCGGACCAGTCGCGCCGCAGGTAAGCGTTCAGGTGGAAGATGAAGGACTGTTAGCTTCAATTTTCTCACTCACCGGCGTTTTCGTGGTGATTACTTTGGGCTTGTTTGGACTGCTTGTCTCGCGAAAGCTTCGTTCGCGCCAAGCGCTTGCTCTTGCAGCTGAGGCTTCGTTGTCTGAGGAGGCCGAATGGGTGGAAGATGAAACTTCGGAAGGAACTATTCGAGCGCCAAGCGAGCAGGCAAGAGAAGCTGGTACGAGTTTAGTTAGGTCGGGCGGTTCCGGCGTTGCAAACGGATCATCGCGCAAGGCGGTCGCTGGTCCGACAACTCTTTATGGTGCTTATCGAATAGATCAGGAAGTTGGGAAGTTGGTTCTGGGCCAGCCTCATCGGATGGACGTGCTCGCATCTCGGGCTCTGGACGACCGACGGGCGATCGAGACGTCTCTAATTAAGGGCGTGAATGCGCCCGACCTGGACGAGAGCGCTCGCCGCAGAGCGCGGGAAGCTTTGGAAGAATACGGATTCGTGGCACGCCAATGTGCGACGTTACTTCTAGCTCCCGACGCTTTTGAGCGCACCTCAGCAGCGCGTTCTCTCGGCGAGATCAAATCCGAAGCTGCCCTGCCGTTTCTTCTTGAGGGACTTTACGATTCGGAATCAATCGTGCGCAATCAGGCGGTGGTGAGTATTGGCCAGTTGAAACTTCCATCGGCGATCGGCGCGTTGCTGGACATCGCCAGAACGCATCCCGACGTTCCCAGCGCCCTCTTGAGCCGCACTCTTAGTGCCTGCTCGCTTGAAGGACTGGATTTCTTCGATGCGATGCCCCTGGAACCGGCTCAACTGGGAACGGGTCATGACATAAGCATGATTGAACAGATTACGCATCTCGAACCAGCTTCTTCGGTAGAAGAATTGCCAGAAAGCGCCGACGATGAGCAGCTAACCCGAGCTCTGTCTTTAGTGGCGAGCGTTGATGTTCAGGAACGCGCCGAAGCGTTGAAGGCTTTGGCTCAGTTTCGGGTTCAGAGCTCGGTCGAGGCAGTTACGCGTCTTGCGCGTCACGACTCCGAGCCGAACATTCGTTCCATGGCGATCTCCAGTCTAGGCTCGATAGATCACGAATCAGTCTTCCCGGCGATTCTGATTGGCATGGCAGATGAGTCACGCGAAGTCAGGGCGTCCGCGGCGCGGGCGTTGAATCGTCTGAGCTTCGATCGCGCTGACGCTTATGTCCGCGTCATCGAGACCAACAATGAAGAGACCATCCGCAGCGTGGCCGGGGCGTGCATACAAGCTGGCATCGTATCTCAAAACCTCGATCGACTAGCGACCAGCGATCACCGGCAAGCCTACGAAACGTTCTCGCTTATTTGCTTGTTAGGTAGAGCAAACATGAACGACCCGATTTTGGATGCGATCGCAGATCATCCAAACTTGGATGTGCGTCTAAAAGCGGTGCACTTGCTGTCTTCCACTGGTCAACCCGGGACCTTTGAACAGTTGCGACAGCTTGCCGTTCGAGACGGAGTCCGGGAGGAGGTTAAGACGTCGCTCCTCGAAGCGATGTACAAGTTGGACCAGCAGGCTAAACTTGAAGAAAAGGAAACTGTGGAAGCGTTTGAGGCTGACAGTGAGTCTGAGTTTCAAACTCCTGAAGCAGAAGCCGTCGCAACTCATGTCGAGTCGGGTTTCGAGTTTGCGTTCGGCCCGACAACCCCTTCGGAAACCCAGCCGGAGTTTGAAACGGGCGGTCAGCAGGATCTGGATGAGCATGAAATGTGATTCTCTGGACTGCAAGCGCTGAGGATCGGATAATGCCAAAGGCGATCTCCCCTTCATTGCCCCAATGAAAATCAAGTTTCTCAAATCGGTAGTTCTGGAAAACAAACGGCGTAACGGCGTCGCGTTGTTGTTATTCGTGTGCTTGACGCTGGTTGCGCTCACCCAAGGCGCGGCGCAGTTGCGAAACCAGAAGCGCGTTATGGCGTTGCAACTGGGCGAGGCGGCTGAGGGATCGCGAGTAACAGTTGTTTCCGACTCGGCTTTGAGCGATTACGAAGCATTCCGGCGTGGCGACCGTTTCTACGTCAAGATCCCTCTCGCCGATTTCACTTCAGCAGTGCCCCACTTCCGCGCTGATGGATTTGAAGATGTACAGGTCCAGAAAGTCGGCGACGCCCTCATCGTCTCTTTCAAGTTGCAGCCAGGAGCTTCTGCGCGCGTGGATCAACGCTCCAATCGGTTGGACGTGATCTTCTCCGCCCGAAATAGAAGTTTGGGCAACAGCACCGCAAATGCGGCGTCAGCATCAACCGCGGAGAACGCGCAAACCAGACAGGACCGAGGACGCTACGCGGCTGGACCGATACCACCAGGCTCAGCGCTTGCTTACCGCGATAGGACGGCAGCAGAAAGTGAAAGTGCCGGAAACCAGCATCGACGGCAGCAAAATGCGCGTTTGCAAATCAAGCCGCGCGTTGGTTCAAGCAGGGAGGCAATTAGGAGCGGCAACAATCAGTCGGCGACCGGCAATGCCGTGGTTACGACACCCGTTCCTCCTCCATCATCAGTGCTTACGCCGCCAACCTCTTCAAGCTATCCGCCGTTAACAATCTCCACACCGGCCGCTTCCTCGAGTTCCAAATCGGCTGACACATCAACGCGCGGGTTGGTGAACTGGCAGGCCCGAGGGAAATCTGCAATCCAATGGATGTCGGCGAATCGTCTGGCCACATTGCTTGGCGCGCTGATCTTGTTGAGCCTGGTGTTTTACGTTGCGACCGCCTTCCGACGGCGACGAAAGAGTGTGGCAAAACCGAAGCCGGTCAAGACTAAGGTTCAACCCAAGGTCCAGCCCAAAATTCCACCGACGTACTCTCCAGACCTTGACCAGGATGAAATAGTTAGAGCTGGTCCGATTATCTCCGGGACGTCGAGCAGCCAGCCGAAGGATTTTGTTAATGACTACCTGCCGCGCCCTGTGCAGCCGGCAAGCGCGCCATCCACCGCAGGCGCTACATCCTATCCGTGGGTGCTAACGAAGCCTTCAATTGTTTCGCCTACCGCCGGCCCCGACGAATACAGCAGCGAAGAGGAAGAGCGGGAGGTCTTTGAGTTATGACCGTTCAGTCATTAATGCAAGCGTGCGCAGAGCTGGGCATCAAGCTTGCGCTCAAAGGCGACGACAACAATCGCCTGCAAGTAGACGCGCCGAAAGGTACGTTAACGGCGTCCCTTCGCGAAGCTCTCACCGCCCACAAACCTCACCTGATTGCAGTGCTTAAGGCAAAACAGGCTGCGGCCCGCCCAATACAAACCCCGACTTTTTCGCAAGATTCAGAGGTAACAGAGAGGCAGGCTCCCGCCGGCCCTGGCAGGAATTCCCTGGAGGCAACATCCTTGATTCTCGAACAGCCCTTATCCATCACCACCACGCAATTCGAGCGCACCGACGTTGAACTCAACAGGCTTCTTTCCGGAAGCGAGTATGACTTAAGCGTCATTGACTCCAATGACTCCGCCACGCGGCAAATCATTTCGGCACAACTGCTGGCCGCGCTCGCGGGTCGAAGCATTAATGAGCACGGTCCCGCGCGGCGCGCCTTTTTTAACCACGGTTTCTTCGACGACGCCACGCGCCAGTTGCGGACCGCTGATTCACCGGCAGAGCGCGCGGCCGCGGCGCGTAAACTGGGAGTTGTCGCTGACCCCAAGGCAACTGTTCATCTTATCGCGTCACTCGACGACAGTGCTCCGGAAGTGCGTAGAGCGTCCACCGAGTCGCTTGGTCAAATTGGCGATCCGTCGGCCATCGTGCCGCTCAACGCGCTGTTACTCCGCGAAACAAGCCGTCAGCTTCCTGAAGCTGTGATTCGGCACGCAATCAACTCCATCGCGGGCAACGAGGTCAAGCACCCGCCCGTCCCTGATTCACGTGTGGCAAATATTCCCGCAGCTCGCGCTGACGAAACGCCGGCAGCAGAAAAAGAAACGCGCGCACCAGCCGCAAAGCGCGAAATCTTTTCGGAGTATCTCAACTCGTTTGAACAACGAGTGCCATTAACCAGTTCGGTCGCGCCTGCGATCCCTCCTGCGCCGTCCGCATCAGCTCACAATAGTTTCGACGTCGCTGAAGAGCAGTTGCGTCAGGAAGAGGAAGCATTACGAAGGGCCGCCGAAGCCTTGGAGCACAA
>JBGPYG010000287.1:0-5612 GCA_041493085.1 Pyrinomonadaceae bacterium
GATCAAAGATCTCGGCTGACGTCACAAATCCATCAGCGTTCTCGCCGCCGACAACCAGCACCTTGCCGTCCGAGAGCAGCGTCGCCGTGTGGCCGCGGCGTGCAGAGTTGAGTTGCCCGGCGGAGGGAGGCGCAGCAGGATCGGTGGCGAGCACAGTGTTACTGAGGAAGGAAGGTCGTGAATGTTCGACCGTGTCTCCGGTGGCCTGCGAACCTCCGAACAAGAGCAAACCAAGGGCACCCCAAGAGGCTAAGGCCACGACCACTCCCGCAGCTATGGTAAACAAAGCCAGGAGGATGGCGAGATGTATTCGCGTAACTGTTCGATTAACAAAGGTTGGAAAAATGACAGACGGCGAGAGGGGGGTAGGCATTCTCACTTGGATCCTCCTATAACCAAAAAAGTGATCGCAGTATGAGCTTGTATCTGGATAGCTCACGCTTACGATTTACTTAAGCATGGGGACGCTTTCACTGGCTTCCAATTCCTGAAAAAATAGGTTCTGTGCTTAGGGTGAAAAGTCAACAACCTGATGAAGCTTGAAACTACCAGGATCAAGGATCTGGCAAGCTTTATTTGTTAGCGGATCGCGGTAGAGGTAAAAACTCGGGTGTTACCGCACTGCGTAGCGGAACCAAACGCACAAGACCGAACAGATCTCGCTGGGTGTGCGCGAGAGTAAACGCCGCCTCCGAATTTTTGTCAAGCGATTCTGTGAGAAAACTTGGAAAAAAGTTGGTAGGAGAGTGACCACCAAGGCAAGTTCGATGCAAGCCTTCTTGTCCTGACGGGCAACCGGCGACCCAACTTCAGGAGCGTCGGACTCTAAAAGCAGTCATTGCTGTTTGAGCTGCTTGCGATCGATTTTGCCGCGATCGTTTTTTGGTAGGGACGAAACAAATTCGATCCAGCGCGGATATTTGTAAACGGCGAGATGGTTTTTGACGAACTCTTTTAACTCTTCGGCGAGGTCACTGCCGTCGCACTTCTTCCCGGTCCCAACCCGGTCGCTACTGCTCCCGGTTCTGATTTCGATTTCTCCCTCACCGGCGGGCTTTTGCCGAAACTCCTCTCGCAACACCACAAATGCCTTCGGCTTAATCAGGCCATCACCCGAATCAGCAGCGACCACGGCGCACTCGAGCACCGCTTCGTGTTGCAGCAGGCAGTTTTCAATTTCGGCCGGTGCGACGAAGATGCCCGACACCTTCAACATGTCATCAGTGCGGCCGTGATACCAATAGTAGCCCTCGCCATCGACGTGGAATTGATCTCCAGTCGTGCACCAATCGCCGGCAAAAGTCTGTTTGGATTTCTCGTGTGCATTCCAGTAGCAGAGCGCGGCTGAATCGCCTTTGATCTTCAACGTGCCCATCGCGCTGGTAGCAACTTCCTTGCCCGCGGCATCAACAATCTTCGCTTCGTAGCCGTCGACAACCTTGCCCAGACTGCCGGGCTTCACGTGGCCGGGCCGATTCGTTATGTAGATATGAAACATCTCGGCAGATCCGATGCCGTCGCAGATCTCCACCCCCAAACTCTTCTTCCACTGCTCGTAAAGCTCGATGGGCAATGCTTCGCCGGCTGAATAACAGAAGCGCAAGCTCGACAAATCGCGCCTACCGGCGTCTGTCGCATTCAGCATGGAGTTAATCATCGTGGGCACAGTCGTCAGAATCGTGGGACGATATCGCTCGATGACTTCGAAAAGTTTTTCCGGCGTTGAGCGTTCTGAAAAGAGTGCGGTTGCGCCGCCAACGGCGAAGGGGAATAACAGATTCGTGCCCGTCGCGTAACCAAAGAAGAGCTTCGGCACCGAAACCGTCAAATCGCTTTCATTCACGCCCATCGTGCGTTTCGCGAAGACTTCGGTGTTGAAAGGCAGATCATGTTGCAAATGCACGGCGCCCTTCGGATGCCCGGTCGAACCGGACGTGAACAACCAAATCGCGATGTCGTCTCGGTGTGTGTCGGCGGGAGTGCATTCACCAGATTGCGCCGAAACGATCGCGCCAAAATGAACTGCCTTGACCTTGGGACTCAACTGAGTAATCGCGCAGTCAGGAAGGGGGCTTGCCCCCGCATGCTCTTGCTTTCCTTCATCGCCGACAACCAAAATGGAGCGTAGATAACGACCGCCTGCCGCAGCCTCGCTAAAAGTCTCCAGCAATGATTCATGAATGATGGCAACGCGAGCGCGCGTGTAGTCGAGATAGTATTTGTAATCCTCCGCCGGCAGGAGCGGATTCACCATCGTGATTACGGCACCGATGCGTGCCGTGCCAAACCACGTCCAGACAAACTCCGGGCAATCCGGAAGCACGATCAAAACTCGATCTTCGATCTCAACACCTAACTCTCGCAGGCCGTTGCCGGCGCGATTTGCCATCCGCGCGGTCTCGCCGTAGGTGTAGGTTTGATCTTCGAAGTAGAGACAGACTTTGTTCTCGCGCCCTTCCTCCAGGTTGTGGTAGAGGAAGTAGTCGGCCATGTTGAAGCGTTCAGGGAACTCGACTTTCATACTCGTTGAAAGTAACGAAAAGACCTAACGTTCAAGCGTATTTGGTTCAGAGGCTGACAAGCGACTTAACAAGAAAGCTATCATTCGGGCCTCATCAACATCAGTCACCGATGTGAATCGCACAGCAAACCCTATCTCATCAGCGGCATCCACTACCTCCGCCCAGAAATAAATGGGATCTCCCTCCGGAAGTTCGATTTCCAGTCGAATGAGTTCCTTAGGCTCGACGGCGCCACCTGAAAGCAAAAAGCACCCGTTTCTGCTCAGGCTGGTTACACTGGCTTGCTTTTGAGCTAAGACGCCCTCCCAACGGGCTGGCAGATTTACTTTGACTCGGGGGGCGCGTCTTCGTTCCTTTGTCATAGTAGGAGTGGGGTGGCGACTGTTTTCGAACTAAGTTTACTCTTTGGCAAACGGACAACCGCCCGCGCCGTGTTTGATGTCCAGATACGTGCGCGCTTCCCAGAGTTCGGGAAAAAACTTTTTGTCGAGTGTAGTTCGCAAGTAGCCGACACCTTCCGAGCCACCGGTGCCGCGCTTTGTGCCGACCATACGTTCTACCATTTTGATGTGATGCGAGCGCCAAAGAGAGAAATATTCATCGTGCTCCAACAAAGCTTCGGCGAGTTGGAACTCCTCATTGCGCTCCTCAAAATGAGTGAGAATTTCCAACACCGCTTGCGTGCGTTTCCCGTAACGCTTCGTGCGCTCGAGCTCGTCAATAGCATTCTCATTAGCCGGGGCGTCCAGGCCGCGCCGTTGCAAAGCCGCATAAAACGCGTCTCCCAAAGAGGGCGCTACCAGGCGATTTTGCAAACGCTCGTAAGCGAATTCGTCGTCGCGAAAATCGTGCAACAAGCTCTCGTGCTTCAGCCCAGAGGCAAACTCAATCTCGCGGAATTGCATTGACTGAAATCCGCTGGCCGGATTGAGTTGATCCCGGAACCCGAGAAAGTTGATGGGCGTCATGGTTTCTAGAATGTGAATCTGGTTTACCAGCAGTTTTTCTATTTCTACCACGCGCCGCATCGTGCGCGACGCCGCGGCCAGCCGATCCTCATTCATCAAACTGATTGCCGCATCGGTTTCATGGAGGATCTGTTTGAACCAAAGCTCATAGGCCTGATGGATGGTAATGAAAAGCAGCTCGTCGTGATGCTGTGGATCAGACAGGCAGTCCTGCAAACCGATCAAGTCGGCTACGCGCAGGTACTTGTTATAGGAAAGCGGAGCGTTGCTGCCGTATTCTTTGGACATTGGTCTCTATACTTTGAGCTTTGAACTTTGAGCTTCGAAACAACCACCACACTGGCCAAGGCGAGACAAAGATCGAAGTTCCAAATTAAAGTTCCAAGATCGAAGCTCGCCTTCCTTAGAATGCAGCCCCGGCGGCCTCATGGACTGCGTACGCACGCGTGTCTCGGATTTCCTTCATTTCGCGAACTACGAGTTCGAGCTCCTCATCGCTCGTGTAGAAATGAGGCGAGATGCGCACGCCCGCGCCGGGACGATAATCGACGATGAACTCGCGACGAATCAGTTCCTTAGTTATGGCAGCCGCGTCTTGATGTCCCACCGTAATTGTCCCGCCACGGTCGGCTGCATCTTTTGGACTCGTCACTCTGAATCCCGCTTCCTCCGCCATTTTAATTAAGCGAGTCGTTTGCTGCACACTCTTTTCGCGAATTCTATCCACGCCAATCTCATTGATTATTTTATAGCCCGACTGTGCGGCGTAGAGCGCGGGAATGGCCGGCGAGCCATGAAGAAAACGTGCGATGCCTGGGGCGTAATGGAGCTCGGTGTCGAAGTCAAAGGGCGCCTCATGCGCCATCCAGCCCGTTGTTTTTGGTTGCAGCTTTTGCTGCAGATCAGGACGCACGTAAAGATATCCGGCGCCCGGGCCGCCGCAGAGCCACTTCACCGAGCCGCCGGTTGCGAAATCAACGTCGAGGTCTTTGACGCTAAACGGAACAGTGCCCGCGGATTGATAAGCATCGAGCACGACCATTGCGCCCACTTCATGAGCGCGCTCGGTGATCGCTTTGGCGTTTTGCAGAAACCCACTCTTAAAGAGTACGTGTGAGAAGGGAACGAGTAGCGTCTCTTCGTCAATCGTCTCGATAAAACGTTCGAGCGGAACTGTTATCCCGTCGTCAGATGCGACCGTCTCAATTCTCAGTCGACCATCACGAGCGTGAGCTTCATAGACGTACATCACCGAAGGGAAGTTTAGTTCCGAATACACGATCTTGTTTCTTTTAGGCGTGGGCTCAAAACAGGAAAGAATGAGCGACTGACAGATCGACACGTTCTGATGCATGACTACGGTGTCCGGATCAGCACCGATGATGTGCGCCACTTCGTTCCCGACCGTCACCGGCATGTCCCACCAACCTTCCGCCCAGGCGCGCACGCCACGCGTTGCCCAGGTTTCAGCGTAGTCGTTTAGCCGCGCGTAGGTTTCCCGTGGCATCGCACCAAGACTGTGCGAGATCAGATAGACAGTCTTGTCCAGAATTGGAAACTCACTTCGCCACTTGAGCAGGTCGTCAGTCAATAGTTTCTCCTGCTGAACTTTGAAGTAACGCTAATTTACCATAACAAGGGGGAATGATCTCGCGGCTCTGCCGCTTGATGTGCGGAAGGTCGAGATTGGGGGCGGATCGCATAAGCTTTCACAGGCCACGTAATATCAGAACCGGGAGCGGTAACGACCGGGTGAGATCTGAACTAAAGAAACCTCTGGCACACAGCTCCGCATCCGCATCGTTTGCGCTGTGACTCGAACCCGGTCGTTACTGCTCCCGTTCTGATCCCGACGGGTATGGAGCTGGACGAAGGCGTGCCATGTTAAAGTGATCCCGAAATCATGTGGAAATTTAAGCACCCGATCAAGCATTCAATTCCCGCAACGCGCTGGCCCACAGCCGCAGAAGCCGCACAGTCGCTGCTTTACGAACCGATAAAAATCGGACCGATCGAGGCTGAAAGTCGCACCTGGGTGCCGGCGATGGTGCCCTGGCGCGCCACCGAAGACGGCTTCGTTACGCAGGAGAACCTTGATTGGTATCGACGTTTCGCGAAAGGA
>JBGPYG010000245.1:0-6279 GCA_041493085.1 Pyrinomonadaceae bacterium
GATCCTGCTGCGCACCATTCCCGCCATTCTGTCAGCGCGTGGAGCAAGCTAAAAAAAAACTGCGCAAGAATCCAGCCACGGATTTACGCGGAGTCACGCGGATCAAAACCAGGACTTAGCAAGAACGATCTTAAGACTTAGCACCTGAACGTTTTCTGCGAAGACGCAGAGGGCTCTCCACCGGCCTCATTATCTGGTCTTCATTTAGCTTTCTTCGCTTTCCTTATCCACGACTATCCGCGTTAATCCGCGGCCCATTCACTGAAAATCCGGCCCGATTCTGAGTCTTATACATAAGTAGCAGAAAGGTTTAAGTCTATTGTCAAAGATCGCACTCGTACACGACTACTTCATTCAGATGGGCGGTGCTGAGCGCGTGGCTGCAGCCATGCACGACTCTTTCCCTTCTGCTCCCATTTACACAACCGTGGCCTTGCCCCACCGTCTGCCCAAAGAATTGCATGGCGCTGACATTCGCACCTCTGCCATGCAACGATTGCCGGGAATGGAACAGCGGTTTCGGCAATACTTCATGCTCTATCCATTCGCGGTTGAGCACTTCGATCTTTCCAGGTATGACCTGATCTTCAGCAGCAGCTCAGGCTACGCCAAGGGAGTGCGCCGGGGAAGCAACGCCATTCATGTTTGCTATTGCCACAACCCGATGCGTTGGGTCTGGCGCTATCAAGATTATGTCGCGCGGGAAAGTTTCGGCCGGGTCGCTCGGTCCCTGTTACCGATTTCGCTGTGGGGACTAAGAAAGTGGGACCTGCGCGCGGCGCAACAGCCAGACTATTACATTGCCAATTCACGTCTGGTTGCGCAGCGCATTAAGGAGACTTACGGCCGTGATGCAATCGTTATCCCGCCGCCGATAGATGTTGATAGATTCTACATGTCGTACAAGGTTGATGATTACTATCTTGTGCTATCGCGGTTAGTGCCTTACAAGCGAATCGATCTGGCAATCGAAGCTTGCAATCGTTTGGGCCGGCGTCTGGTGATCATCGGTGACGGTCCGGATCGCGAGCGGCTTAAAAAGATCGCGGGACCCAAAACAGAATTTCTTGGACGTCAGCCGGATAGCCGAGTGAACCACTACGCCAGTCGTTGCCGTGCACTCTTATTTCCCGGCGAGGAAGATTTTGGCATGGTGCCACTGGAAGTAAATGCAGCCGGCCGCCCGGTAATAGCATTCCGCGGAGGCGGCGCAATGGAGACGGTTATTGAAGGGGTCACCGGGGTCTTCTTCAACAAACCGACGAGCGAGTCTCTGGTCGAGGCGATCGAAGATTTTGAGAGCCGCTCCTGGCACCAGCAAGTGTTGCGCAGACATGCCGAGAAGTTTGACCGCAGCGTCTTTGCCTTTCGCGTATTGCAGTTTCTTGGCTCAGTGGCGCCGTCATCCTGCGCCGCGGAACTGAGCACCGGGGCACGATTACTCTCAGGCACTGTCGCCGCTCGCGCCTGGCCCAGGTTGGCAGTTGCCCGGTAATACTGGGACCGCGGGCGTCTCGCCCGCAATGAGCGCGCAGCGCGAACAAGGTATTCATGAGCAGCCACGTCCTGACAGAACGACGCATTGATGGAAGCACCCCGCGCAGCCCGTTACAGCTTTGGCCAGTAGTAACGCTGCCGTTGTCGGCGCTGGCGGTCTGGGCGGTGAACGCCGGTGGCGAGGCCTTGCGTTGGCTCGGGCTCGGCGCGCTGGCCTGGTCGCTGGCGCTTCCTCTGCTTGTCAGCCTCGAAGCCGGCCTGTTTGCCATGATGCTGTTTGAGCCGCTAAGAGGCTTCCTCAGGCGCGCGCAGTATCTCTTCTTGCCCTACTCACAAACCGATCCGATCCACATTGTGACTCCACTGATAACTTTGCTGGCTCTGGCGATGCTCCTGCAACGTCGCGGACTGCGGATATTTCGCGAGACACCGTTGGCGGGACTGGTTTCAATCCTCGGGTTGGTTTACTTCCTCGAGATCTTTAATCCGCTCCAAGGCGGTTTGAGTGTCGGGCTCTCCGGCGCCTTGTTCACGCTGGTGCCTGTTGTCTGGTTCTATTTTGGACAAACTGTGAAGCCAGCCTTCCTGGAGACCGCCCTGCGCCTGATGGTCGTCCTGGGAATTCTCACTTCGCTTTACGGGCTCTACCAACTTGCATTCGGTTTTCCCAGCTTCGAACAGTATTGGATTGACAACACCGAGTTCTACAACTCGATCTCGGTCGGCAACGTGAAACGCGCACTGGCGACCTACAGCAGCGCGGAAGAGTGGGGCCGGTACATTGAACTCGGCGCGCTCGTTGCTTTTGGTTTCGGCGCCAGCGCCATGGGTTACATACGGCGTGCGGGATGGTTTGCATGCGGCGCGGCGCTAACGCTGATGCTATTACTCACTGGCCAGCGTACGGCGATCTTTGGACTGATGCTGGGAGTTTTCGTCTTGCTTTTACTGGGAGCCAAAACGTGGCGCAGCGCAGTTGCCCGACTGCTGCTGGCGCTGGCGCCGGTCGTGCTCATAGCGGTGCTGGTGAAAGCGCCCACCAATGACGACATGTTGAGCCACGGCTCCGATGACACGATGGGCACAGTGCTCTCGCATTCCGCCAGAGGGACACTGCGTCCGGCGCAGGAAGACAGTTTGCAGGAGCGACTAAAAAACTGGACCTTCCTGGCTACTGAATACATTCCTTATCGGCCGCTGGGCATCGGGCTCGGAGGAACTTCGGTGGGCGCCTGGCGCTTTAACAACGAGCTGGATCTGCCGCCGATTGATAGTTACTTCATCTCGACGGTGATCACTTGTGGCTTACCCGCAGCGTTGCTTTTCATTTGGATTTTGTTCCGCGCGACACGAATGAGTTGGCGTGCGTTTCGCCGCGCCGAAGCTGGATCGCAAGAGGCGCGCGTGTGGCGAATCGCAGCGACGCTGATGCCGGTACTAATTCTCAATAGCTTTTTTGGCAACACGTTTACGCTCTACTCGGTTGCGCCGGTCGGCTGGCTGCTCATCGGCTGGATCAGCGCCGCAGCGTTGCGGCAAGCTTCGGAACAAGCGGGCTAGTAGCCCGACCGTTAGGGTAAGAGTAAGTCGGAACCGGGAGCGGACCGGGGTCCCCGCGCGGGCAGCCCGCGTGGGGTGGTGTTAGCGACCGGGTCCCCCGCGAATACAAGCTCGTGTGAAATGGCAACGAGCCCGGTCGCTACTGCTCCCGGTTCTGTATTTGTTTGACGTCGCACCCGCTTTTGGTGCGAGTACTGAAGTGGGCCCAAGATCAAAACATGACCCGCCACAAGCCAACCGGTTAAGCAAAAAGTCTGGCAACGTGGGTCGACGAATACGGAACCGGGAGTGGTAGAGACCGGGTCCAAGTTTAGTCGCAAATCCAACGTCCAAAGTCCAACGTCAACGGAATACTGGGACCGCGGCGTCTCGCCCGCTGCTTGGGCCAGCAGCTCTATCATGAGGAGCGCGTCAGAACAGTGGGCTTGTAGACTCGTGGCAGTTATATGACAATTCAGGCAAGGAGCCGCTGCTCATTAGCGAAGGACCAGAACCATGAAACGAAAAACTGCACAGAGCAATAACGGCAAATTAATGGGAGTCGAATCTGCCTTACGCCGGGCCAGTCGTCGAGCTCGCGAATTGGCCGCACAAACCGGCACCCCACTGGTGATTTACAGCGAAGGCAAGATAAAGAAGCTGAGAATCAAAGCCAAGCCGACAACGCGACGAGCTGCTTAGTCATACGCTCAAGCCTAAGTGAACACTGGGCGCGCTTTGGCGTCCATTCGGTGGGCCCTTACTTCGACTTCCGAGCCAAACGATCGATAACGTCAAGAGCCGGACGTGCGGACAGCGTCGCTAATGCCCGTGCTGATCCTCAACAGTTTCTTTGGTAACACCTTCACGCTTTACTCAGTCGCCGGTTGGTTGGTTGCCCGTGGGCTGGATCTGCGCCGCAGCGCTGCGACAAGCCTGAGATCATTCTTCAGTTTCACTCTCATAGTGTTTCCTGCTTCCGATAAAGTTACCGGTAAGGTTTAACTCGCCGCGTAGCGGGCCAGTTGTCCGTAGTTAATAACCTGGAAAGAAGAGCCCCTCTTTGGAGTGCGGTGACCTGTCACCGCTTTGGCCTTCGGCGACTTGACGCCGCAGTCTTACCCCGCATTCAAGCGAACCATGGCCGCGACAGGTCGCGACCGACCAAAGCACTGACTGGTCAGCGCACTCCAAGGAGCTGACTCAAGCCCCATGAGGAATCCGAGCATTACAAGATTGAGAGTACGACAAGGCCTACGCGTGAGATGTGAAGCGCCACAGGCGCGAAATGTAAAAGCCTGGGGCAGCGCCCCAGGTGAGAAGGCCATTAATTCTTTGAAGCACTGAAGGTGCGAAATATGAGGTCTTAATTTCAATCCAACCGGATGACCGGGCACGTGCAACCCATTCCGCGCCTTCAGCGCTCGGTATCCTTCCTGTATCGAACCTGGGCCGCTACCACCCCACGCGGGCTGCCCGCGTGGGGACCCCGGTTGGCCCAGGCTATTACATTTCGCGCCTTTGGCGCTTTCGCAGCGTAACCCACTGACAAGACCAACTCTGCGGCTGTGCCGCCTGATGAGCGGTGGCGGCTTCGCCCCACCGTAGCAAGTCCCTTAAATCTCATCGGGGCTTCGCCCCCGGAAATGGTGGGCGTAGCCCATGAAGAAATAAAGCACTACGGAAGGGCATAGCCCTTCCGCACATCAGGCGGCACAAGCAAGCCGCAATCTTCGTAAGCCCTCAAGAGTGGGTGAAGAATAGGCGGAGCTATTTTGAACTGGTGCTAACTGTCTTCAGAATCTCAACAATCCGGCTCGCTGGGTTCTCTTCATCCGCGCCCAGATATCCCGTGTTCGCTGGAGAAAAGATGCAATGGGTCGCTTCAAGAAGGACGGCGTTCTTTGTTTGTTCGTCACCGCCAGCGCCCTCTACAAACGACTCGAACGTCTCGAGCGCATTCTGACGATGGGAATTGAGAACCGAGAGGTGGCGGTGTGCGCGATAGTTCTTGATAAACCAGATAACGCCGAAGTAAAGGATTGAAATGATGACCAGTCTGGCGAGAATCTTTTGTATGATTGCTGCGTCCTTGAGTTCTCCATACGATGGGAACTCATAAAGAATCAAAACCGCAAAAGCGAAAGCTCTTCTTGAAGCGCATTCAGTGTTGCCTCGTCGCTCATCTTATTCTCCCAAGCGCACCAGAGGGGCCCAATTGTGCAGGAAATGAGAAAAGCCAGAAACAGTTCTTTTTACTCCTCTGGCTTCAATTAATCAATGCTGGCAAATTAGGATGTCCGGTTCCACGGCTATTGTCGGCTCTTGGCTCGCTTCAGGCAGGAACTCAACTTCTTTGCCAGCTCGGCGACGTGAGGTTCTTTGATGATGTCCAAATGGCTGCCGGGGATTTCGTGGACTTCGATTCCGCCGCCGGCCAAGGCGCGCCAACCTTCAACCAGGTCAAGTGAAGTTCTGAGATCCGCACTCGCCCAAAAGAGTGTGACCTGTCCGTCATAGACTTGGGGGACATAGTCGCGCACGGCCAGCGAGTTAAACTCTTTGACGTCTTTGAGCATGCGCGGGAGCGGACGTCCGAAATTCAGGTATGACTGGTAAATCTGGTACGTCTGGTAGACACGCCGCCACACCAGGCTCTTCATCTTGCGCGGCGCAAAGCGCGCCTTCTTGATCAGGTAAGCTACCCGCGCGTTAACGGATAGACTTCGTAAATTCGCGAGGTGTGCTTTCGTTCTCCTCACACCACGACGAATAGCGGCTCGCAGCGTCGCCTCGTTCCGGAACAGTTTGGCGTAACCCGACGGGTAGGTATCCAGCAACGCCAGTAAACCAATAGCTTGGCCCTGCGCCTTAAGTTGTTGGGCCATTTCAAACGCCACCATGCCGCCCAACGAGCGCCCGCCGATGAAGTATGGACCTTCCGGCTGAAGCTCGCGCATCTCCTTGATGTAGTGAGCGGCCATGTCTTCGACGCGCGTATGCGGAGTGCGCTTTCCATCCAAACCCGCTGATTGCAGTCCGTAGAACGGTTGATCCGATCCCAGATGCCGTGCCAGGTCGTAATACTCAAGTACATTGCCACCGAGCGCGTGCACACAGAAGAAAGGCGGCTTAGAACATGCGGGCGAACCGGGCTGGATCTCAACCAGCGAAGACCAGGCCACGGTCCAGTCCTTTTGCAGACCCTTCTCGATAATAGTCGCGAGCTGCGCAACTGTGGGC
>JBGPYG010000362.1:0-4274 GCA_041493085.1 Pyrinomonadaceae bacterium
GTCGTGCTCTGGCCCGCTCTTGGACTGTCGTTCGCAATCTGCCTGGTCGCTCGCAAACAATCGATCCCAATCAGTCTAGGCAGGCTTTCTCGGATAGAACAAACGCTATGGCCCAACATAGCTTCAAGTCCTTTATGAATTTTTCATGCTCCACTTATTGGATCGAACTCACGAATGCTCGAAAGAATGGAGAGTCCGAAGTTACGAAGCTTTGAGGAGGTTCCTTATGTCGAAATGGATCATTGGCACGCTGCTTTTCGTGGTCGCGACAGTTACCTGGGCCCAAACAAGAAAATCCGACCCCAGGCTTCAATATGTTGGAGCAATCACGATCAATTCTGCTAATCCGAAAGCATTATCTGGTTGGTATACCGAAAAACTTGGGCTAGATGCCAGCTCCGAATATCACGGGCTCTATTACGGCTCGTTCAGTACGAAATCAGGCGATTTCCACCTCGGAATTCATCCCATTCCCGCGGGAGCTAAAGTAGGAACTCCAAACATCTCGATAACGTTCCGAGTCTCGGATTTCCGGTCATACACCTCCGATCTCAGGAGCCGAGGGTTGGTGCCGATCCGCGAAGAGAACGACGCGAGTGGGCACTTTTTCACTCTTAAGGATCTCGACGGAAACGAGGTCACTATTTGGGGCGAGTAAGCGGAAAGACATGCCGAAGTCAGATATCCAGGAGTCTGTGAGTCATGCTAGTTAGAGCCACACTCATTCTAATCGCGTTGTTCGTTGGCGGTTGGATGGTGTTTGACGGAATTCATGTTCTCATTTATGGAAGATTTGTCGGACCAGAAAAACCCGGCCCGTGAAGCGCGGTTGTCTCGGTTCGATAGGCCTAAATCCTCTTCGGTTTGGCGTCCCGTTCCTCTTGCTCGGTATCCTTTGGCTTCTGTTTGTCGTGGCCATGCAATATCAGTTGTCTTGGGCGTGGTATGGGGCCCTATTCGTAGCGACTGCAACTCTCTGGTTTCTACCGATCGGCACATTGTTCTCAGCGATCCATATTGTTTTGCTGCTCATATTCAGATCGAAACTGCAAGTGCGATAAGGATTTCGGAGTGGAAATGAAGGACCTGAAGCGAACAAGGATCATGAAACAAAACTCGAGACCTAACCTTTCAATGGTACAACGCGCCAGTAATTCAACTCATTCTTACGCCCATTGTAATCCTGATGGGTGTACCTTTCGCATGGGCACATCAGTTCGAAGTTCCGGATGCTGGAAAGATAATTATTGCGTTCGTATTTCGTTGCTCCACTGCTTCTAAGCAACGTCAGACGCATCCCATACTTTCGGCCAACACCATTCGATAAATAGTCCACAAGGTGAAGTAGTTCACGTCCTTGCTCGGCTACCTCTCCTTTAAGAATGGGCCAGCGAAGAAATGGGTGTAATCCCGACCCGGGTGAAATGTCGAGTCGCCGCTGACGCGGCCCAAGCGGCGGCCGCGCGGGGCAGCGGGAGATGCATCGACTGCTCTACACTCGCCCCGATGAACTGAGCGATCAAAACCTCCGCAGGCATGCTCGCGAGATAGGGGTTGGACGAACCTGTATTATCCTTCCGTCCCCTCATGAGTTGCATCGCAATGAGCGTACCTAACGATACACTGCGAAAGATCCGCGGATTAGGAATGGCATCCGAAATCAGTTCACGATTCGAACTTATGTGTCGTGGAACACAGTAAAAGACACGAATCACTAGTATGATCTCAGTAAAGAAGTCATCAGAACGGTTCCTAAAGTGGCAGCGCAAGAATAGCGCAACGCCTTTTTGAGCTTGCCGTAAGTTATTGACATTACGTTATTTGCGAGAGTGGTGAGTAGTGCTGAGCCAAGCGGGCTTGTTTCTTCTTGTCGGCGCTATCTTACTGAGAATGCGTGAATTTGCAACAGGCCGCGTTGCATCCATTTGTTCTCAGCGGTCTGAACGGTTCCCATCGTTCTCAAGGGCGCAAGATGCGCACAACGCTCGGAAACGGATAGTTGCAAACGAGCAGAGCAAAGAGAACTTAGCGCAATACCGAGGTTAGGGAGGGTTGTCCGGGAATCGCTTGGTTGAGGCTGGCGCCGGAGGCGGCTCGCCGGTCGTAGGGACAATGGGATTGTCGTCCTTATACTTACGCCTTGGATAAACGGTGGCCGAAAATGCCAGTGAAGGTTGGAAACTGTGAGATACTTCCGGCTGAAACGCTGGACCTCCCGATTTCCATTGTCGCTGAACCGACCCAGCACCATCAGCGATGGTGCCCGCCGTCGAATCGTGATCCCGAATAGCCGAACACAGAGGGATGCCGGGTTACGTGTTGTTAAAACACAGACGGATCTCGACTCAGATGATTAACTAAAGTCCTTCAGGTTCCTAAAACAGGAGACAAAAGAGTTGACTAAGAAAAGTGCACATGCGAGTCGTTGTTGCTTGTTGATTTCGCTAATGCTGGTTGCATGTGCGCCAGCCGTCGCGCAGTACACGGACCGTCTCGGCGGCAATTGGAACAACCCGGCGAGCGCGATGATCACAAACATCATCATGGATCGATACGCTCAGCGGCGTCTGGAGAAGAACCTCGCCGCAAAGCGTTCCGGCGCGAGTTCAACTGCACCGACACAGTCTGACTCGGCCGCACTGGCAGCGAAACTGAACGATGCGTCTTTGCAATTTCACTCTACCGGTACGCAGCTCAAGACGCGCGAAATTGGCAATCTAATCGATGCTGGAAATCCGCAGGTGGTCAAACTCATGAGCGCCATCCTCGATGAATACGAGAAGAACGCCCGAGCGGCGGGCAAGCCTAACGACCTGGCGCTCGCCCTGAGTTTTTTCTTTGCTACGAACGCAAGTATCTATCACGACGCGGGTGAGCCCCCAGATCCGCAGATGCTGGAATTGCGCGAAGTAATCGCCGGCGCTCTTGTTGAAGGCAACGCCTTGCACGGCGTGACTGATCGGCAGAAGCAAGAGATGTATGAATCGCTGGTGCTCTTCACGGGGTTCGCGCTCGCCGCATATCAGGAAGGAAAGCAAAGCGGAAATGTCGAAAGCGTAAAGGTCGGACAACAACTCGCCGGCCAGAACCTGCAAGCCGTCACCGGCATCGCGCCCGACAAGATCAACTTTACCGATCAGGGATTGAGCATCGAGAGAGAACCTGCCGCTGCTACCGCGACGGCCACGCAGTCTTCTGAGCCAACCAGCCCTCAAAATGCTCCCGCGGTAACTGTTAACGCGGGTAAATTGGTGATTGACTTTGAAGGAAACGAAGTTCGCGCCAATCAGATTTACGGCGGAAAAAGAATTCGCGTCAACGGCACCGTAAATTCAATTGATATTCTGAAAGACGGCAGGCTTACCCTCACCTTTCATTCTCCGGCAGCAGGTTATGCTCATACACGATGCTCTTTCAACAAATCACAAAGCTCGCGGTTAGCTGAAATACAGGGCGGCCAGGAAGTGATTGTTGAAGGAACTGTGCGCGGATTTGGTGATGACTTAAAGCGTTACGTTGAGCTGGAAAACTGCATCGTTCCTTAGAGGTCTGTTTGAAAAAATTATCGGGGACTTGGTCCAGCTCGCCTGCGATAGCGGGAAGGAAATGAAATTATGAAAGTAACCAAAATCATTTTCGCTTTGTTCATCGCGCAGGTTTCATGTTTGTTCGCTCCGCAGATTGTTTCTTGTCAGACGGAAACGCTCGACATCATTCAATACACGCCGCCGAAAGGCTGGACTAAAACCCCGAAAGAAGGCGTGATGGTCTTTAGCGACACCAACAAAAGCACCAACGGCTTTTGTATTCTGACCGTGTATGCGAGCACGCCAAGCGCGGGTAGTCCGCAAAAAGATTTTGCAAACGAGTGGAATGAATTGGTTGTCAAACCTTTTAGAGCGGAAGCGAATCCGAAAACCGAAACACATACCGAGGATGGCTGGACATCGGTGTCGGGCGCCGCGCAGATTGAAACGGAGGGAACTAAATCTTATGTGATCATGACGGTCTTGAGCGGTTACGGAAAAACAGCGAGCGTTTACGCCCTTCTCAATGACCAATCATATCTGCCTCAACTCGATGCTTTTATGGCAAGTATCAAGATGGACAAAACCAAAGCCTCAGCCAATCCAAGTCCAACTACTCAAGACAACGATCCTTTTCCAGACCGCCCGGGTTATGCACCCCAGAAACCGTTGTCCGGCACGCTGAAAGCGTCGATCACGATGGCAGATCTCGCGGGCACCTGGGATCAGGGCGCCGGTAGCGTACAA
>JBGPYG010000400.1:0-3406 GCA_041493085.1 Pyrinomonadaceae bacterium
GAATGGACTGCCGCCGCTGCTGATTTTGACCGAGCTGCCGAGCTCGATCCCAAGATTGAGAACATCGATTATCTTCGCGGCTACGCGCATCGGGCTGCTGGTAACTTTGATCTGGCGCGCAAAATACTCGAGCAGTTCGTCGCCACGAATCCCAATCACGTTGATGCCCTCGAGAGTCTGGGTTATGTGCTGATTGAGCAAGGCAGTTTCGCCGAGGCCGAAGCGCCATTGAAACACGCACTTGAGTTATCGCCAGAAGACGTGCCGGTACTCTATGACTATGCGCGACTGGCCATGAAGCGGCGCGACTATCCGTTGGCCGTCGAGCGGCTGGAGAAGGTACTTGCGAAGTATCCCACTCTTACGCAAGCGCATTATCAACTTTTCCTGGCATACTCACGGCTGAAACAGACAGACAAAGCCCAGGTTGAGTTAGCAGAGTTCAAGCGTCTTGAGGCGTTGGAAAAGCAGGTGGAGAAGGAACGAATTTTGGATGAGAAACTGCGCACCCAACAGATGCTGGGGCAGCCGGCTCAGTAGATTCAAGCTTTTTTGGTTTTGATGATGACAGGGAGGCAAGGCTTAAGTTGAAAAGGATTTATCAGCTCTTGGGTCTCACGACGATGGTTCTTATCGCGGGTGGAGGCTCGTTGTTATTGGGCCAGACCATTCGACTGGACAGTTCATATACAAAATGGTCGAAGAACGAGGCAGAAAAAGTTTTAAACGACTCTCCCTGGGTGAGCGTTCAGGAGGTGCGAATCAGAAAGGCCGCACAATCCCAGAGAGTTGCCGGAGCGCCGCCATCGCAATTGAAGGATGAGACTAACACAGTGGCCAGCAGTGGCTCTGATATTCCCATCGACTTCATTTTTACGCTGAGACTGCGTTCAGCTCTGCCAATTCGAAAAGCGCTCGTCCGGCTGAAACAGCTTGACGCAAAATACGATTCGATGGACGAAAAACAAAAGGCTGCGTTTGATGCTGGCGTGAAAGGGTTATTGGAGTGTCCAGCATGTGCGAACAATTATGTGCTGACGCTGAGCTCCAAGTCGAAAAATAGTCCCGGCGCGGATGCGGTTTTTTCAACCTTCAAGGGTGCCAGAATTGAAGATGTTAAGCGTTATATCTACCTCGCAAACGAACGCGGAGAGCGCCGTGAACTGGTTCATATAGTGCCTCCGAGAGCTCCTGGGGAGGAGGCGATTTTCTTCTTTCCCCGATTTGACGACAAAGGCAATCTCTTGTTCACGACAGACTCAAAAGAGGTAATCGTCAATCTGACCAACAACGAAGTGAACATTTCTACAAATTTCCGTATGGATATTTCAAAGCTGGTCGAGAACGGCCAAATACTTTTCTAGCGTGGGCGCGCCCGCAAGTCTTTTGTGGGCGGCCCGCGAACGCGTGCGGAGGTAATTTCCTGTATGTGGCGTAGTGGTATTGGAAAACTCTTAGGGCTGCTCCTATTCCTCGTGGCAGTCGCTCTCTCGCTAAATATCGTCACGGGCAATACCAGCCCCGAGAGCAATTACGCTGAAGAGATCTCGCGAACCTACGATTTCAAGTTTGGCCCCAATCCTTTTGCGCCGAGCAACGCCACCTCCGTAACCGGGACCTTTATTCCCGGCGAGAAATTCGTCGCCTCAACGCGCTGCGGCACTTGTCACACGGACGCCCACGCCGAGTGGCGCCAGTCAGCTCACGGCAACGCGTTTCGAGAGCCGTTCTACCAGAAGAACGTTAAAGACCTGCAATCGCAGAAGGGAATTGAATTCACGCGCCACTGCGAATCCTGCCACAACCCGGCGGCGCTTTTTGCCGGCGCGCTGACAAAGAATTCCAAGGTCAAACGGCCATTCGACGAGGATGGTGTCTCCTGCATCGCCTGTCACTCGATTCAGGCGGCGACTGGCCACGGCATTGGTGGTTATGTGATGGGCGAGCCCGCGTTGCTGGTAAAAGAGGACGGCACGCGTTTGTTAGCCGGTATCACCGACCAGCAGATTCTTGACGATATTCCTTCTCATCGCCGGGCAATGATGCGGCCGCTGCTGAAGTCGGCAGAGTTTTGCGCGGCTTGTCACAAATCGCAGGTGCCGCGGGAGCTAAACGACTACAAGTTTATCCGCGCGTTTGCGGTCGGCGATGAATATCAGATGTCCTCGTTTTCCAAAGAGTCGCCGCATCCTTATTACGTTCGTGACAAGGAGACCTGCAACTCGTGTCACATGAAGCGCGAGCCGGCACCCCTGTTTGACGTGTCGGCGAAACTGGGAAAACTCGCTTCACACCGCTGGGCTGCCGCTAACACAGCGATTCCGGTCTTTTACAAGTGGCCCGAACAACTCGACGCGGTCAATAAGTTTTTGGAAAACGACGTGCTGGGCATCGATATCTTTGCCATTCGGCGCAAGTCTCCGGGAACGAGCGCGGAAGAATTCATTGCGCCGCTCAATCGCAGTAGTTTCTCCATCAAGCCCGCCGATCGAATTACGGCTGAAGTCGTCATTACGAACAAAAACATCGGCCATTCTTTTCCGCCGGAATTGCGAGACTTCTACGAAGCCTTCGTTCAATTCGTGGTGACTGATGACCGCGGCAAAACTCTCTACCAGTCCGGATTCATCAAGCCGAACGCCTATCTTGACGAGTCGGCCCACAACTACAAGACCTATCTGGTTAAGATCGACGGATCTTTTAACGACAAGCACCACATTTGGCGCACGCGTGGCATCGCGCAGAATAATTCGATTCAATCAGGACGTTCGGACGTGGCGCGCTACCAGTTTCGCGTGCCTGCAGACGGCCCCGGTGCGCTGCATCTGAGAGCACGCCTTCAGTATCGGCGCTTCACGCGCGTGTTCAGCGATTACGTCCTGGGCAAATCGGTAGATTATCCGATAGTAACAATGACAAGCGCTGAATATGTGCTGCGGGTTGGTGACAACACTCCCGTTTCCGCCAGCGAAATTCCAAAAAATGCCATGCCTGATTGGAGACGTTGGAACAACTACGGAATCGCGTTGATGGATCAGAAGCAGTATCCGCTGGCAATTGATGCCTTTACTCACGCCGCGGCGCTAGACGAGAAATACCGGCAGACCGCGCTGGTAAACCAGGCGATCGGGTTGATTGAGCTGGATCAATATGATCGGGCAGCGGACCTGCTTGATTCAGTGGTGCGGGCGAACCCGGAAAACATGCGGGCTGTCTTTCAACAGGCGCGCGTATTTATCAGGCGCGGGCAGTTGGACGAGGCAGAAGCAAATATTCGCCGCGTGCTGGTTGCTTTTCCACGTGACCGCATGTCTTTGCAACAGCTCGGGGAGCTGTGCAAGATCAAGCACGATTATCAGGTCGCGCGCGAGTGTTATGAAAAGATTCTGGCGATCGATCCGGAAGA
>JBGPYG010000394.1:0-3482 GCA_041493085.1 Pyrinomonadaceae bacterium
AGAGTAGGCGCGCCTGCGCCGTGAGTTTTTAGAGTCTTCTTGATCTTCTTCTTCGCTGCGGCAACACCGCAATCCGAAATATTGGTTGAAGGATCCATGTTCCACTCAAACCATGGAATCAGAATTGTCCTTGCGTTATCGAGTTATGAGATCGCTCGTGGACTAGGTTTATATACCTTGCCCGCGCGAATTGGAAGAGCAAGCATCTGCCCGTGCAGGCCGTATTTCATAGGAGAATCGCCTGGCTGAGGCTTTAGAATCCCACAAAATTAACTCTTTACTTGATTGCGGCTGGGCCGCATAATACGTCCCCACACCGGCCCCGAGCCGGTGAAACAGTCTAGAGGCTGGACAGTTCCAAGCCTCAGTTCGACAAACCTCAGTTTGCCGAACGTCACCCCGGAGAGAGTCGCAATGAGATCCATCTGGAAAGGCCACATAAGATTCCTGCTGGTAGCTATTCCCGTTCGTATCTATAACGCGATCGAGACAGCGGAGAAGATCCAGTTTAACCAACTCCACCGTGAAGACTATGGCCCCATTGGCTACGACAAGCGCTGCAAGAAATGCGGCCAGGTCGTGACCAACGACCAGATCACCAAGGGCTATCAATACGAGCCGGATCGCTACGCGATCGTCGAGCCGGAAGATATTGCCAAGGTCAAAATCAAAACTACCAGAGCGGTGGACATTATCGGCTTCGTCGATAGCTCCGAGATTCCCACGACGTTCTACGATTCGCCTTATTACGCAGGGCCGGATGGCCCGGTGTCGGAAAAGCCTTACGCGTTGTTGCGCGAGGTGATGAAGCAAACCGGTAAGGTTGGCATCGGCAAAGTTGTGCTCAGAGATCGCGAGGACATGGTGGCTCTCTTCCCCCACGAGAATGGTTTGGTGATGCAGAAGCTTCACTATCCGAATGAGATTCGCAGTATCAAGGATGTGCCTGAGCTGGAGGGTGCGACGAAGATCGACAAGAACGAGTTGAAGCTGGCGACGACACTCGTCGAGCAGATGGTCACCTCACTAGCGGAGATTGACACTGTCGACCAGTATCACCAGGCGCTCAAGAAACTGATTGAGTCGAAGATCAAAGGCAAGAAGGTGGTTGAATTTGAGGTTGAAGAACTGCCCAGACTTGATATCATGAGCGCGCTGAAGAAGAGCTTGCAGCAGTCGAATCGGAAGCCGATGGTGAAGGCGACGGCGACAGCGGCAAAGAAGAAGGCGCTTACTCTGGTTAAGTCCGAAGCTAAGCCAAAGGCAGTTAAGAGACGAAAAGCTTCTTAAGCTGGTTTTGTAAAGCAAACTGTTAGTTTGCGGGGATCGCCAACCCTTCTCAGTCTGCGTGGTAACTAAACCAGGAGCAAACTAACAGTTTGCTTTACATCGCGCTATAGATGAAAGAAAACAGCAATAAGGTTTTGTCCTTCCCCTCACGTGTTCCCGCGAAGGCTGACTACCAACGCGTTAAGTCAAACTATTCCATTCGCGAAATCAAACAGCTCTTCGGATTGAGCGAGCGCACAATCCGCCGCTGGACCGAACAGGGCATTATTCAAGGCACGCCCGCGCCTGAAGCCAACGATTACATCTACGACTTTCAGGCGCTGACACAGTTTAGGCGTGTTCGCGAATTGCGCGCGCAGGGTCAGAGCATTCGCCAGATCGAGGCTGAGCTTCAGGGGCAGTTGAACCTTTTCCGCGGCGTTGAAGGCGGCAAACTCTCGCGCCTGTTGACTCCCTTCGAGGAAGCGCTGTTGCTTCATGAGCAGGGCGATCCCAAAGCGGCGGAGTCTTATCTCGAAGCGATAACTGACGGCGATTATGTCGCTGAGGCTTATTGCAATCTCGGGATCATCAATAAGGATTTGGGAAAGCTCGGAAAGGCGCTGGACAATTTTACGCTGGCACTGAAACACGAGCCGCGGCATGTTGAAGCCCATTACAATCTGGGGAATCTTTATTTCGACGCCGGCGAACTGCCCCTGGCGCTGCTGCATTATGAAGCCGCCGCGCAAATCGAGCCGGGCTTCTCTCTGGTCTACTTCAATCTCGCTCTCGTCCATTTCAAGGTGAATGATCTAGCTGCTTCCCTCGCCGCTCTTGAAACGTACAAAGAACTACGCCAGCCTGATGACGAGGAGATCGACGCCGTCAATCAGTTACTCAAGGCGATGCAGGATCCGCGTCCACCTGGACGCTGAGTCCTGCTATTTACGATTCACTATTTACGATTGACCTGAGATTGGCGGTGGGCAGCAAAGTTCACTGCCCACCTGCTCGTCGTCGGATCGCAAGAAAGGTGAACGATCCTCGATACGTAGGTACTCGTAACAAAGCGATAATGATCGCGGGATTCCAGAAGTAGAAAGCTGCGTTTCCGATAACGTCCCGCATATCTCACTGACCGTTATCAGAACCGGGAGCGGACCGGGATCCCCGGCGCGGCAGCCGCGTTGGGGTGGTGGTAGCGACCGAGTATGTGCTGACACGGCTGACCCCATTCTTGAGCAAACCCAGTCGCTACCGCTCCCGGTTCTGATGTGCCCGGCGAATCGACAAACTAAAGTCTGGCGAATATTGTGCTGGCGACCTGGACCAAATAAGTTTAGAATTCAACCCTCTTCCCACAACATACTTTATCTCCAGGAGGGTCCCCCTATGCCAGCGAAGTGTCGCATCCTTTGCATCGACGATCATGAAGACACGACGGAGATGCTCAAGCTTCTACTAATCCAGGAAGATTATGAAGTGACGACTGCGGTTACGATGACTGAAGCCCTAAGCTTGGCAAAGAGCCAGGAGTTTGATCTTTATGTTCTCGATAGACACTTGCCGGATGGCAGCGGCCTTGAGTTATGCGCGAAGCTCCATGAGGGAACACCCGGGGTCCCGTGCCTCTTCTACACCGGCGACGCTTATGACATTCACCGGTCGGAGGCGTTGGCGGCCGGCGCTGACGGCTATGTGGCGAAGCCGGACATCGACGGTTTGATTGAAAGCGTTCGCAAGCTCCTCTCGGAAAGAGAATGCGCCGCGGCCTCGTAACGCAAACTGTTAGTTTGCGTGGGTTGTTAACTCAAACTGTAAGTCTGCGTACGCTAACATTCTTCGTCGCAAAATAATTAGACTCATTCGCGGCGGCGCTCGCTTGACACGTCAGTTTACCCACGTATAATTTTTCTTCCGTTGTGGGCCGATAGCTCAGTTGGTAGAGCAGCTGACTCTTAATCAGCGGGTCGCAGGTTCGAGCCCTGCTCGGCTCACCATTCTTTTCATAGCAGATCATTGCATTACTCGGGGCGCTCGTGATGGCGCCCTGCCTCATTTTTGTCAGCAGGTCGCAAAGCGGGCGTCTTCCTCAGTTGATCAATAAAGTCAATGGGTTAATGACAGCCTATCCTCGCTGCCCCCTCTTTTGTGTGCGTACAGTGTGACAGCTTTTTCTGGCGCGCGCTTGTCAGCCGGCGATTGATTGA
>JBGPYG010000016.1:0-22008 GCA_041493085.1 Pyrinomonadaceae bacterium
GCGCGTCGTCGAGGCATTCGCGGGTGAACGAGAGTTGGTGAATCAATGAAAATATTAATTGCGGAGGATGATCCCGTATCGCGCCGCGTGCTCGTCGCTACGCTCGACAAGTTTGGTTATGAAGTTGTGGTCGCTGCCAATGGCACGGAGGCGTGGGCCGCACTCCAGAGTGCGGACGCCCCACACTTAGCCATCCTCGACTGGATGATGCCGGAGATAGAGGGCGTCGAGCTTTGTCGCCGCGTTCGCGCTACGCCCACGGCCACCCCGCCTTATCTCATTCTCCTGACGGCCAAAAGCGGCAAAGAAGATGTGGTCGCCGGGCTCGACGCCGGAGCTAACGATTACTTGACCAAGCCCTTTGACCGGGCGGAACTTCGCGCTCGCGTGCAGGTCGGTGCCCATGTTTTGGAATTACAGAGAAACCTTGCCGAACGCGTGCGCGAACTGGAAACTGCGCTCTCGCAGGTCAAACAGCTTCAGGGCTTGTTACCGATCTGTTCATACTGCAAGAAGATTCGTGACGGCGAGAACTACTGGCAACGGGTTGATAGCTATCTTACAGAACACACCGACGTGCTATTCAGTCACGGCATCTGCCCTGACTGCTATAGGACAGTTGTTCAACCGCAGCTCGACGAGAGAAGCGTGCCGAGTAATCAAACGGTTAGGTTAGACGCCAGCAAATGAGAAACCAAACAACTTGCTCGCCAACTGTGCCAATCTCCAGGCGCGTGCTAGTTGTTGAAGAAGATGCGGTTGATCGTTACTGGCATGAAGGTTCGCCAGAAATTTGATAACACTTTAGGAATGATTTGAAGTGAAGAAGCACAGGGAAAAGCCGCATATTCTAATCATCGATGATGATGCGCCGATCAGGCAGTTGCTGCTGGAGGTTTTAGGCGGCAGTTATGGTTGTTGCGAAGCCGAATCTGCGGAACAAGCCCTGACAGCCCTGGCAAAAGATCAGTTTGACCTGGTTATCAGCGACATAAACATGGGCGACATGAGTGGGCTGGAACTCGTGCCCCACGTGCATTCGATTTCGCCGGACAGCGTAGTTTTAATGATTAGCGGGCAGAACAATATTGAGACGGCTATTGAAGCACTGCGAGCCGGCGCCTTCGATTACATCATGAAGCCTTTCGACACTCGGCACGTCGAGGCGGCAGTTGAAAGGGCGCTGAAGCAGTCTGCGCTGCTGAAAGAGAAACGGCGTTACAAGGATCAACTGGAGCAACTCTTAACGGAACGAACCGCGGAAGTTAACCGTCTGGCTTATTACGACACCTTGACCGGCCTGCCAAACCGCACGCTCTTCAAAGATCGTCTGGAGCAGGCCGTAGCAGTGGCGCAGCGCGCCGGCGAGCTGCTGGGCATTCTCTTCATTTCACTCGATCAATTGAAAAGGGTGAATGACACGCTGGGACATCTGCCTGGAGACCTGCTAATGAAACAGGTAGCTGGACGCTTAAGAAGCTGTGTGACGGAGGGCGACACGGTAGCGCGTTTTGGTGGAGACGAGTTTGCGGTGATGTTAACGCACATTGACGGAGCCAAAGATGTAGTGGAAATTATTGGCTCAATACGCGATGCGCTGCTTCCTCCATTCGATCTGGACGGCCAGGAACTGTTTGCCACCACCAGCGTCGGCGTCAGTCTCTTCCCGCATGACGGCAAGGAAAGCCAATGCCTGTTGAAGAACGCAGGCAGCGCGCTTTATCGATCCAGGAAGTCCGGGGGAGATAATTATCGCTTTTACACTGAGGACATGAACTCTAAAGCGTCAAAACAGTTTGCGCTCGAGACCAGTCTCCGCCATGCCATAGACAATGAAGAGTTGGTGCTGCACTACCAGCCTCGGCTGGCAGTTGACTCCTTAAAGATCACCGGAGTTGAAGCACTCGTACGCTGGCAACATCCACAACTCGGACTGCTGTCGCCCGCTGAATTTATTCCTCTGGCTGAAGACAACGGGTTAATACTGCCGATCGGCGAGTGGGTCCTGCGCACTGCCTGCCGGCAGAACCGGGAGTGGCAGCAGAGAGGTTTTACCGCAATGCGCGTCGGCGTAAACGTTTCAGCGCGACGATTTCAACAACAACATCTCGCGGAGACCGTCCTCCAGATCCTGGAAGAGACTGGACTCGCGCCCGAATACCTCGAGCTGGAACTGACGGAAAGCTCAATCATGAGCAAGGCACAAGCGACCATCGATGTGCTGACCAGACTCAAGGCGATGGGCGTCACTATTTCAATCGACGATTTTGGCACCGGCTTTTCGTCGCTTTCCTATTTGAAGCGCCTGCCAATCGACGCCTTGAAGATCGACCAGTCTTTCGTCCGCGACGTAACCACGGATCCTGACGATGCCGCGCTGGTGATGGCCATTGTAACGCTCGCGCACAATCTCAGGCTCCAGGTGGTCGCGGAAGGTGTAGAGACCGAGGAGCAGTTGAGATTTTTGAATTTACTCAGGTGTGACGAGGTACAGGGCTATCTTTTCAGCAAGCCGTTACCGGCGGAAGGATTAGAGCAGGTGCTGGCTTTAAACCCCGGCGAGCTTCTGTCCCGCACGGCGTCACCAGCCTGAGGTGTATTCAGGGCCTGGAGTTTTTTGGTTAACAATTTCCTGGTGGAGAAACGATGTATGCAAGCACTCGTAATAGATGACGAACCTCAGATGCGGAAATTTGTCGGCGACGTACTTCGGGACGAAGGTTGGGAGTTGACCGAAGCTGCATCTGCCGAGCAAGCGTTCGAGTTGATGAGCGAACGAGAATGGTCGGTGGTTTTCTGCGACGTGCTATTGGGCGGGGCAGACGGTTTCAGTGTGCTCAAGCGCTTCAAAGAGGAACAGCCGGGAGCCAAGGTCGTGCTGATGACGGGAGATGGCAATGCGTCCGGAGCGTTGGATGCGACATCCTTCGGAGCGTACGACTACTTGCTCAAGCCATTTGGCCCTGAAGAATTGCAATCACTTTCTCGAGCGCTGCGTGAGCAGTTACCAACCCGCCCGTCGCGCCGGTTGCGCGCGCCCTACGGGACTTCAGGGTATCAGGCCGACATGGGTCTGCTGGGAAGAAGCGAAGCCTTTATTGGCGTAATGAAACAGGTGGGCCGCGTGGCCACCACAAATTTGCCGGTGCTCTTGACGGGCGAGTCCGGTACCGGAAAGGAAGTCGTCGCCTCGTCGCTACACAGTCACAGTAGTCGAGCAGAGCAGCCGTTCGTGGCCGTTAACTGTGGGGCCATATCCGCTGAGCTGATCGAATCGGAGTTGTTCGGTCACGTTAAGGGCTCGTTTACCGGGGCCGACCGCGACCGGAGAGGACTATGGGAAGAGGCGGATAAGGGGACCGTCTTTCTTGACGAAATAACGGAAACAACGTCGGCTTTTCAGGTGAAACTGTTACGCGCGTTGCAGCAAGGCGAGATTCGGCGCGTCGGTTCTAATCACACGCAACGCGTGGATGTGCGCGTTATTGCCGCCAGCAACCGCAACGTCGAAGAAGAAGTAGATGCAGGCAGGTTTCGCAAAGATCTTTTTTATCGCCTGAACGCAGTCTCGATCAGGTTGCCTCCATTGCGTGAGCGTCGTGAAGACATTCTGTTACTGGCGAAAAGTTTTGCCGAGCGCGTCTATTCTCTGAGTCCCGAGGTGAAGTTTTCGCTGGCAGCACTGGAACTGCTGGAACAGTATCCCTGGCCCGGAAACATTCGTGAATTGGAGAATGCGGTCGTCCGGGCGACAGCAATCTGCGATGGCATCATCCATGTGAAAGACCTGCCCGAGCGAGTACAGCAATATTGCAAGCTGCAAGCGAAAGGTCTTTCCACGCTGGAGATTGGGGAAACGACCCCACTGGTCGCGGAGGAGTTGTCCTCACTCTCAGTGATCGAAGGCCACTACGTTGAGAAGGTGCTGACGCACACCCATGGTAATAAACAAGCGGCAGCGCGTGTTCTGGACGTCGATCGCAAGACGCTCGATCGCATGATCAAGCGACATAAGCTTTCAGTCCAAAAGGCCGCCAGCTTCCCCTCCCAGGCGGCCTAGCCTCCTGTTGAAACCGCGCTCCTGACAAACGAGTCAGGAGCGATCCGCAGGTTTGCACTCCCGAACCAGACTCCCGTAGCACGCTTATTATCAGAACCGGAAGCGGACCGGGGTCCCCGGCGCGGCAGCCGCGCTGGGGTGGTGGATGCGACCGCGCGCTGCCACTTACTTCAGCGGGCTTTCAACATCAGAACCTGGAGCGGTAGCGACCGGGTGGGTTCTGTATCACGAGTATATTGATTGCTTAAACCCTGCCCTCGCTCCAGGGTCAGGCACATACGAAGTAAGGAGATCAGAGAGATGGGCTCTTCAAGCACTGAGTTTGAGCCGGCTGTTTGAAGCTTTCCTTCGAGCCCCTTTCTTTGCTGTGGCTGACTGCGCAGTATCGGCAAGAAGCCGGAGCGCGCGGTTGACAGATTCCGTGTCGGGAAATACGTTCGCCAATTCTGGTTCGATGAGCACAAGGTTGGTACCCGCCGCGGCTTCCCGATAGTACTTGCCACGAACACCACCTTTCAGTTGCGAGAGGTCGTATTCCGGCCTTAGCTCATCACGGTTTCTCTTTGCTGATGCTTTCTTCATACTGATTGCGCTCCCTTTTGCTTGCTTTCCGCGCGCTGATGAGTCGAGTGCGATCTCCGCGCCGCGTGTGGGAGAGAAAAACTACTCTCTGTTTTGCGGAATGGCCAATCGTGATTTCTCGATTCTCTTCGCCAGAGTGATCCGGGTCAGGATAGGTAACCGCCAGAGGATTGAGAAACACGCTTGCCGCCTCGTCGAATGATACGCCGTGCTTGCGCAGGTTTGCCTTGGCTTTCTTCGGATTCCACTCATAGGTCACAAACTCAGTTTACCCCAATCGAAGCGGAAAAGCCGATGATAGTAGCGGTGAAGGACATATCGCGCCACGTTCTTATTTCGCAAAGGCGGGCGAATGGCGCCGGGGACGCCGGTGCCTTGCCGCCCTTCGTGGTCGCGGAATGGTCTTCACTGGCAACGATCGAAGGACGCTACGATGAGAAAATGCTGGCACATACCGGCGGGAATAAACAAGCAGCCGCACGACTCCTGGATGTGGATCGCAAGACACTCGAGCGCATGATCAAGCGACATAACATTTCAGTCGAAAGGATTCGCGGATTTCCTTCCCAGGCGGCCTAGCCTCTCGTTGACTGCGCTCCTGACAAACGAGTCAACAGCGATCCGCGCGTTCGCACGCCCGAACCAGAGTCGATAAGTTGGCTTAGATCTGAGGGAAGAAAGTTACTCACCTCGCATATTTTTATACGTCGTCCTCATCTTCGTCTGAAAAGTCCGTTCCTGGAGAAAGTTTTTCACACGCCTTTCTAAACTCCTCTGTACCAGACATAGTCAATTTTAGAGTCAACTCAACCTCCCTTTTCTCACCTGGTTTCGGAGGATTAGCAATTACACCCTCAATCGTCCGAAAACAATGTTCGCCATAATCTTCGATTTCGTTAATCGTGTTATCAAAGAAGGTTCTGATGGCGTCGATGAGCTCTTGAAACTGCTCTATAACGTAAACGCGCCGTGCCTCCGTTGCCCACTCGATTCCAGACCGATACGCTGCTGCAAGCCTCTGGGTAGCATATACAATTTTCAAAGGGTCCCCACTAACTCCCGGAGGACCGAAAGCCTCCTGCAAGGCCACATTAACAATGTTTTCAGCCACCGCTATGAAACGTTTTTGTTCTGCAAGTTTTCGATTTATCCAGTTGAACACCTTTTCGCGGTCATCCAAGTATTCTCCCTGTCCTCAGAATTCAATTCTGAGTATCTTGCCGGTATGGAAAGCGAACCCTGAAGGTAATTACCAGAGCGTGGTCGATTCGAACAAGTTGTTCGACTTTGTTGAGCTGTTGAAGGATACAGAAAACGTATGGATAGTTGGTTTTGAAGTCGCGCAGGATATCTGTAACACCCTGCTGCAGCAGTTAGCCTATCTCTTCATGGATTCCGGTATGCCCTTACGACTCGTTATCGACCGCACTGCTTACTGGGAATTCCGACTGTTTTGTTTCTCACCGCTTATCTGAGTCAGATTCTACGCTTGCTGTCCGCCAACGCATGAGGAATAGGGTCCTTCCTGAGACCCTGACACAGTTATCCAAAAACTATTCCGTAGTGTAGGTCCCAACGCTAGCACTTGCATGAGTCAACAAGCTTGCTAGACTTATATAAAGCTCCTCCTCTGCGAACGGTGCAGCTTGGCTAACCTAACTTAATCCGCATATAGACCAAATCATCAAGGAAGCTTCTTCTCGCGACATTCTCCTTCGTCGAAGTTACTAAGATTGCATGCTCCGCATCCACGAGAATGAATCAAAACTACCGCCGCCTCAATTAACTAAAACTATCTTCCACGTTAAGTCCTGTCCAATGCTTGCGCGCGTTGACTCTTGCTCTGGCAC
Organism: Pyrinomonadaceae bacterium; assembly: GCA_041493085.1. Classification (GTDB taxonomy): domain Bacteria; phylum Acidobacteriota; class Blastocatellia; order Pyrinomonadales; family Pyrinomonadaceae; genus PSRF01. The sequence goes on from JBGPYG010000016.1 coordinate 6,493, forward strand.
AACGGGTGCACTCCTGACCTGCAAGAGCGCGAATTGCGCTTGATTCAACTGGAAGCGGGCGAGAGGCCGAGGCGTTCTACCCCAAACTGCCGGTTTGCCCCAGGCGCTACTTCTTCAATCAATATCAACCGATGGTCGTGTCTTAGTTTGAGGTCTTCTCTGTGCAACCTTTGTGTCCTCTGTGTCTCTGTGGTGAATAAACGCCCGACAACCACTCACCACAGAGACACAGAGAGCACAGAGGTCACACAGAGAAATCGAATTCAAGACACCACCGACAGTTCAGGAGAAACATATGCTTTACGCTGACCCGGGCTCTGGTGTGCTTATTTGGCAACTACTGCTCGCAATTTTCTTTGGCCTCACGTTCTACTTCACGAAGATCAGGCATTGGGCCATCGCGAAGATCCGGCCAGAACTTAACAACCTCCGGCAAGAAAACGCCGGAGATACCACCGGCGCAGAGTCGATTTCCGACAAAGACTGAATTCGCAATGGCAACCTCTCTACGAGATCCTAATGGCCACGTTTGTCTGGTTAACAATCGCATCATTCGCGTTGTTAACCGCGCCGGCCTTTCCGATTTGCAGGCCTTTCTCGGCTCGGCTGCATCCGCGCAGTTCCTTCAGTCGCAAAAGCTCGTGAACACCCATTTTCTCGACGCACCCGCCACCAACGAAATCCTGGAGCACGAAGAACTACGCCGGGTTTACGAGCAATTGCCGGGCGCGACCATCGTCGAACATGACCGCGTTTGGTTTCCCAGTTTTCCCTATGAATGGCCTGCCGAAATGTTGCACGCGGCCGCTGCGCTTACGCTCGACTTCGCCGAACAGTTGCTCGCAGACGGATTGGGACTGAAAGACGCTTCCCCTTACAACGTGCTGTTTCGCGGTCCACGGCCAGTGTTCGTTGATCTACTTTCATTCGAACCGCGCGACGCGGACGATCCAACGTGGCTGCCGTTTGCTCAGTTTGTCCGCACGTTCCTGTTGCCACTGTTGGTTAACAAGCACTTTGGATTCAGTCTGGCAGATCTCCTCACGACACATCGTGACGGTCTCGAGCCGGAAGAAGTGCTTCGTCTTTTGAGCCCCGTGCAAAAACTACTGCCGCCGTTTCTGACGCTCGTGTCAATCCCAGCGCGGCTGGCCGCCAAAAAAGGAACTGAGAATCCGAAGATCTACCAGAAGCGAAAGCTAAGCGACCCTGCGAAGGCAAAGTTCATTCTCCATCGCGTGCTCAACAGCATACGGCGCAAGCTTGCCGCTACAGCGCCGCGCGCGGGCCGCACTTCGCCCTGGTCCGACTACATGGACAAGAACGACTATTCGCAAGATTACTTTCCGCTAAAGCAGGCGTTCGTTAGCGAAGCGATGCGCGACGAGCAGCCCGACAGAGTTTTGGACGTGGGTTGCAACACCGGCCACTTCAGCGCCATCGCGGCCCGCGCAGGCGCGCGAGTAGTAGCTATTGATTATGACCCGGTCGTCGTCGGCGAAGTCTGGCGCCAGGCCAACGCGGAGAACCTCGACATTCTGCCGTTGGTCATAAACCTCGCGCGCCCGACGCCAGGAATTGGCTGGCGGAATGCTGAATGCGCATCGTTTCTTGATCGTGCACGCGGTCAGTTCGACGCGGTGCTGATGCTCGGCGTGATTCATCACCTGCTCGTCAGCGAGCGAATTCCCTTGGCTGAGGTCATCAGCCTGGCTGCTGAACTGACAACCAACGCGCTCGTGATCGAGTTTGTCGCACCAGACGACCCGATGTTCCGACGAATAACGCGCGGCCATGATTATCTTTACACGCACCTGACAAAAGAATTCTTTGAGGAGACGTGCGATAAGTATTTCGACCTGGTTCGCTCGGAGCGCCTGGATCAAACCAGTCGCTGGCTCTACCTCATGAAGAAGAAGGAGGTTGTGATCGAATGCTTCGAGACGCAGCAATAAGCTTGTCGCTGGCAAATATCTGTTTCGTAAAAGTCTGGGGCAAACTGCTCAGCGGCGCCGGCTCTTACTTTACTGAATTTCCCATCGCTTATTTCAGCATCATGGCAGACGTGCTGCTGCTTGCCGTCGTGCTCTTCACCGCTATCACAATCGTCCGGCGCAGTTGCAATACGCTGTTACTGAAACTCGCGCGCTGGGCGTTCCTGCTGGCGATACTGACTGTCCTGAATAGCATTGCGTTACTTATCCTGACCATATCAACGGTGAACTTTTCAACGCTATTGGGAAGGAATGTAGCCTGGTTCACGGGTGTGGGCATTACGGCGCTCATGGTTCTCGCTACGGTCAAGGCGCGCGATCGCGTAATCCGTTGGGCTCCTCCCATCATTCTTGTTTTGCTGCCATTCGTACTGATTACGTTTTCGCAAGCGGTTTGGAAACTCACGCGCAACGTCGGCGTTGCTTATGCCGCCAGCAATCCGGCGAGCGCTGCTCCCGTCGCGCGCAGAAAGCCGGCGACGCGCGTGCTCTGGATCATCTTCGATGAGATGGATCAGCGCATGAGCTTTAGCGAACGGCCCGACAGTGTCGAGATGCCGCAGCTGGATCGCATCCGCAGCCAATCAGTTTACGCAGTCAATGCCTATCCACCCGCTCCGCTTACCTACATGTCGATGCCGGCGCTAATCACCGGCCGCCTGGTTGCGAAAGTAGCAGCGGTTCGCGATGACGAATTGATGATCAAATTTGACGGTGAACAAAACGCGGTTGGCTGGAGTACGCAACCGAACGTTTTCTCGGAAGCGCGTCTGCTCGGCTTCAACGCCGGACTCGCCGGCTGGTGTCATCCTTACTGCGAAGTCATCGGCGGCAGTCTTGCAAAATGTGACGAGGTCAAAGAGAAAAACAACGACGGTATCACATTGCCAGCGAGCATGTTTCTCCAGGCCGAAGCGTTGATTAGCAGCGTTCCGCTGGCGCAACCGGCCGCGATTCCGGTTATCCAACGGGTGGACTTCCTCAACCGCATCGTCACGACGGGCGAGCGCCAGAAATACACCGTGCGCTACAAGCGCGTGCTCGAGTCAGCCCTGAAAGCGGCGGTTGATCCTGACCTGGATCTGGTTTTTGTTCATTCTCCGGCGCCGCATCCACCGGGAATTTACGACCGCGCAAAGAATGATTTTTCGCTGGCAAGCAAAAACGGCTACATCGACAACCTGGAACTGGTCGATCGCGCGATTGGTGAATTGCGTAGCGCGATGGAAAGTGCCGGCGTCTGGGACCAGACCACGGTCATCATCAGCGCCGACCATTGGTGGCGCACGGAGATGTGGAGCCGCGGGCCGTTCTGGACGCGCGAAGATGAGGCCGCGTCAGGTGGCAAGATGGATCATCGCATTCCTTTTGTCGTCAAGCTCGCCGGCCAGCGCGAACAACTTACCTACACCGCGGGATTCAACACGGTCGTAACTCACGACCTGGTTCTTGCGCTCATGCGCGGTGAAGTGTCCAGTCCCGGCAGCGTCGCCGCCTGGTTGGACCGTCACCGCTCAATCACTGACAGCCCCTACAACCGGGACGAACTACTGCCATGAAAACTCTGAAAACAACTTGCCTGAAACCACTCAACCCGCACGTCTTGCCTGAGCCGCAGAGCGGCGAAATGTCTATAGCTCGACTCTTCCATCAGCGTGGACCGCTCCGTGGGAGCGCAATGTTCTTTCCGTCAGCGCCCATACCAGAGCCGGATAGAATTATTTGGACTCTCCGTTGCTATAAATATTTTGTGCCTACGGCACTGAATTCAGTAGCACTGATCGTGCTGCTCGTGCTGCTGAATCCTTTTCAAGCGCGAGCCCAGGAATTAAGACCAAATGCGAACGAGCAACCGGCGACTACCGCGCTTGCCGATCTTTATCGCATCGGCCCCGGCGACGTGCTCGAAGTGCGCGTCTTCAATCGACTGCAACTCTCGCGCGACGCGGTGCGTGTCGATAATCGCGGCATGATTCGCATGCCGATGATCGAGAGCGACATCCTCGCGGGTTGTCGCACGGAATCCGAGTTGGCGGAAGAGGTCGCAGCGCTCTACCTGAAATACCAGCGCCATCCACACGTTGACGTCTTCGTCAAAGACTACAGTTCAAAGCCGGTCGCGGTGATAGGAGCAGTCGACAAACCGGGACAATTCCAACTGCAACGGCGCGTGCGGCTGCTCGAACTGGTTTCACTCGCCGGTGGCCCGACCGAGCGCGCCGGCCAGCGCATTCTGGTAGCTCATAGTTCTGAAATGTCCCCTTGCGGTTTAGGCGGTGCCGGCCTGGCTGCGAACGCCGCCGGCTTTGAATCTTACGATCTGAACAACACGCTCAAGGCTGACGCAGCATCGAACCCCTACGTTCGCTCGGGCGACATCATTACTCTTCCCGAAGCGCAACAGGTCTTCGTCGTCGGCAATGTCTTCCGCCCGACCAGCATCCCTCTGAAAGAGAGAATCACCGTTTCCCAGGCCGTGGCCATGGCCGGCGGCACAATGCCGGATGCGAAGAAGGACAGCATACGCATTTTGCGCCCGTCGCCCGGCAGCCCGACCAAAACCGAGATCGTCGTCGACCTAAACGCGATCAGTAAACGCAAAGCCGAAGACGTTGAGCTGGAGGCGAACGACATCGTCGAAGTTCCGACATCTTCGGGGAAGCGCATTCTGCACAGTCTGATTAACGCCGTGATACCCGGAGCTTCGAGCCTTCCGTTGCGCGTGATTCGTTAATCCGGCTTTTGTCTACCATTTCGCCGGCAGCAAGACCTGTAGGACCCAGGTTGAGTGCTTGGACCCGGTCGCTACCGCTCCCGGTTCTGTAACGAGCCCTTGTCCCCATACATCACAAGAGAAGGAAGTTGATCATGAAAGAGACTATAGAAAACGCCCTCGCCCTGCGCGAACCGGAGCTGTTAGCCGAGCCCTTTTCCGGCCACTATCCGGTTCTGCCAATCGACGCGGAAGATGGTCGCGCGCATCTGCGCGAATACTGGAAGGTGGTGCGCAAGCGCCTCTGGCTGGTTACCGGTCTGGCAATACTGGTCACCGCGCTGGCGACCGTGATGATGCTGCGACGCCATAACGTTTATGAAGCCACCGCGCGCGTACAGGTGGATCTGGAAACCGCCAATCCGCTGGTGAGTTCCAAGAACAATTCAATCGTGGTTAGCAACCAGGTAAATGATCCCGCGTACTTCAACACGCAACTTCAGATTCTCGCCGGCCCGGGCTTGTTGCGCCGAGCCGTGAAATCGCTGGACCTCGAACACAACTACACGTTCATTGCCAAGATGAATCGCCGCCCGCTTTGGAAGAACCTGGAGCGAGTGGTCGGACTCGGCGGCACTGCCCCCGAACAGTCTCCCGGCCAGATGGCTAACGAGATTCAGACTGCCGCTGTAAAAGGCAGCGAAGAGTCCGAAGAAGCCGAGCGGCTGGCGCCCTTCGTCGATGCTTTGCAGCGCGATCTGAAAATCGAACCCGTGAAAGAAACGCGCTTGCAAACAAAAGAGACTCGCTTGATAGAGATCAGCTACACGAGCGGCGATCCCCGTCTGGCCGCCAGAATAGTAAATGTTATCGCCGACACTTTTGCCGCTGCTAATTTGGAAAAGAAAACCAAAACGGGCACATCATCAGGCAACTTTCTCGACAAGCGCATCGCAGAATTGCAGTCGCAAATTCGCGAGGGCGAACAAAAACTAATCAGCTATGGCAACAGTAATCAGATTCTCTCGCTGGAGCCCACGCAGAACACCGTAGTGGAACGGTTAGTCGGTCTTAACAAGCAACTGCTCGAAGCCGAGAACGACCGCAAGCTGAGCGAAGCTGCCTACCACGCCGCACAAGCGCCGGGAGCTGCTGCTGCTCTGGCGCAGGAGAATTCCAAAAGCATCGACGACGCATCACAGAAACTGACTGAGCTGCAACAGAAACGCGCGCAACTACTGGTCGAAAACACCGAGGAGTGGTCGGAAGTAAAAGAAACGGACCAGCAAATTGCCACTGTCCAGCGCAAGATTGATGAAATGAAAAGCGGTGCGACCGCTATCGTGATCACTAACTTGAAGACCCGCTATGAACAGTCGTTGATGCGGGAAAATGCATTACGCAGCTCGTTCAACCAGCAGCGCGGCGAGACGCTCACCCAAAACGAAGCAGCGGTCAATTACCGAATCATCCAGCAGGAAATTGAAACCAACAAGAACCTCCTTGATGGTCTACTGCAACGAGCGAAAGAGAATGACGTCGCGCTCGCAGGTACTCCAAACAACATCAACATTGTCGATTACGCCATAGCGCCACGCCAGCCTGTTGGTCCGCAGAGACTGCTCAGCATCGCGCTGGCATTGGTAATTTCGCTGGCATTAGGCATGTGTCTGGCGATCTTTCTCGACTATCTCGATAACACCGTGCGATCCACTGGCGATGTCGAGCGAATGCTTGGGCTCCCGGCGCTCGCCACCATTCCGAGCATCGGAGGCCTGGGCCGGCGTCGGTTGTTCCGGAGCAGCAGCAACCCTTTGAAGGAAGGGGCGTTGGTTCATCCTGAATTGCTGATCGATACCGAACAGCGATCGACGCTCGCCGAAGCTTACAAGCAGTTGCGCACTTCGATTCTGCTTTCAACTGCCGGCCGCGCTCCCAGGACCCTGCTGATTACTTCCGCCAAGCCGGGCGAGGGCAAGACCACGACCGCGGTGAACACGGCAGTGAGCCTGGCCCAAACCGGGGCGCGAGTTTTGCTGATTGACGCCGACCTGCGCCGCCCGATGGTCCACAACGTGTTCAATGTTTCCAATTCCGCAGGTTTGAGCACGGTGCTCTCACGTGATGTGAACGAGCAGGACATCCTGGCTCTGATTGAGCTGCAACCGGAAAGCAGTTTGCATCTGTTGACGTCTGGTCCAATCCCGCCAAACCCGGCGGAATTGCTCGGTTCGAGTCAGATGAAGCAACTGATTCAGACGTTAGTTTCGCACTTCGATCACATCGTCATCGACTCGCCACCGATCACGAGTGTGACTGACGGCGTCTGGCTGGCGTCGCTGGTTGACGGCGTGATTTTGGTGGTTCACGGCGGCCAGTCCTCACGCGAACTCGTACGTCGCACGCGGCAACTTCTGCGCGGCGTTGGCGCGCGCATCCTTGGCGTTGTCCTCAATAACGTGAAGCAGCATGACGAGGACTACTACTACCAGGGCTACTACAAGAAGGCTTATGGCTTTGACCGTCCTCGATTCGCGACACTCACAAAATAAAACCTCGATGACCAAGAGAGAACAAAATAGGAAGTGGATAGGACGCGGCGCCTGGGCCATCGCTGATCAGGGTCTGTTTGCACTGGCTAACGTACTTTTGAACGTGCTGCTGGCGCGCTGGCTGAGCACGGAAGAGTATGGTGCGTTTGCTGTTGCTTACTCCTGCTTCCTTTTCATCGGCGCCTTTCACACCGCGCTGCTGACTGAGCCGCTGCTTGTTTTCGGGCCCGGCAAGTATGCCGACCAACCGCGAACTTATCTCAGCTTGCTGCTGCGCGGACACTGGATCCTAACGGCGGCCGGCAGTCTGTTACTGATCATTGCGGGATTAGTCCTGCGCTTCAACGGCGCCAGACCCTTGTCGCAAGCGCTTCTCGGTCTGGCAGTGGCCACACCGTTTTCGTTGTTGATGTGGTTTAGCAGGCGCGCTGCATATGTGCGGTTCCAACCGCGGCTGGCAACGATTGCGAGCGCTGGTTACTTAGTTCTGCTCGTGGCCGGTTTGATTGGACTGGCCGGCCTACATCTCGTCTCGATCTTCTCTGCGATGCTCACCCTGAGCGTGGCCGGCGCGATTTCCGGACTCTGGCTCATGAGGCGTATTGGCCGCGCGCTACCCGATGAAGAAAAAAGCATTACTCGGATGCCGGTGGTAACGGATCACTGGCAGTACGGACGCTGGGCTTCCGCAACGACAGTGCTCATGTGGGTCCCGCTCAATCTCTTCTTCGTGGTGTTGTCGGTACTAGTGAATTTCGAAGCGACTGCTGCTTTCAAAGCTCTATCGAATCTGGTCCTGCCGTTGCTGCAAGCCAATGCGGCGCTCGGATCACTGCTACTTCCCGCGCTGGCGCTGAGAGCGCGCAACCACGAACAATTCAAGAAGCTCTTGCGAACGTCGCTGGCTTTGTTTGCCGCTGGGGCTTGTACCTACTCGCTGGTCATCGGCGCCTTTGGTGGAGAATTAGTCCACCTGATTTATGGCGGCCGCTACGATTCGCAAGCCAACCTTCTCGGGCTGCTGTTGTTGATTCCACTTCTGGACGGCGCGATGGTCGTGTTGTCCAACGCTTTGCGTTCACTCGAAAGACCCGATCGAGTCTTCTGGGCACAACTCACCGTGGTCTTCTTCCTTTTGACTGCCGGTGTTGAAGCAACACGATTGTCTGGTCTGTGGGGAGCAACTGCGGGGCTGGTCGTCGCTGAGTTGCTGGGCGCGATCGTTTTGGGCGCCAGCGTGCTAGCGCAACTGAAACACCTGCGGCGGGCACAAGCCCGACCGGTAGGGAGGGCTCAGGAGCCCTTGCTCACTCTGCGCGGGCTTCTGTCTTTCAAATGAATGTCATGTCAATGAGCGCTACAGCCAATCTGAACTTCTTTGCGACCCCCTATCCGGCAAGCTTTGCCGTCGGCCCCCGGATTATGGCAAGCAAACAATCGTACTCACCTTACCTGGTATTCGTCTGGGTTGCCGTGGCCCTCGGCGTGCTCGCCGTGTTCGAGCCATCTCCCAGCGATATCGCTATCGTGTTGCTCTTCGTAGTCGGACTCTTCACTGGAAACTTGCGCTGGTCCAGGAAATTGACGTTGCCTTTCATGCTGCTCGGGCTCTTCGTGCTCGCGAACCTCGCTTCGCTTTGCTACGCGATCGATCCAGCGGCAGGTGCGCTCTACTTCGCTATCACGCTGTTCATGCTTGTCTCATGGATGTTCCTGCTCGGCATACTAACGAAATACGAAGAGCGGGGATTGAGCGCGGTCATGCTGGCGTTCACCACTGGTGGAGTCGCCTCTGCCTTACTCGCAGTGCTTTGTTACTTCAATCTGGCGCCGTTTGGCGAGTGGGTACTCTACTACGATCGCATCAAGGGCTTCTTCAAAGACCCGAACGTCTTTGCACCGTATCTGGTAGTCGTCACTGTCTATGCGCTGCACCGCGCTCTGCTTCGTGGAGCCCTCTGGCGCAGGCTCTCGTGGATGGCATCGTGCCTCGTCGCTTCCGTCGGCGTGCTGTTGTGTTATTCGCGCGCCGGCTGGATAAACTACGTGGTTACGTTGCTGCTCTTCTTCCTGTTCACCTCCATCTCGAAGCGCGACCTCGACTCGCGGGGCTCGTCACGCCGCAACCTGGTTTACTTCGCCATCTTTGCCGCAATTATCGCCGGCGCATTCGCCTACGCGATGACGATTCCGCAAATCAGCGAAGTCCTGTCATATCGCACTGAAATGCAGGCTTATGACGCCGACCGTTTTACCAATTTCACCGCGGCGTTGCGGCTTGGTCTCAACAATCCGCTCGGAGTCGGGCCGGGTCAGTCGTTTCTAACGCTTGATTATGCAACCCACAATCTCTATCTGCGGATCTTTTCTGAAAACGGCGTGGTCGGCTTTTTGACTTTCAGCGCGTTTGCGTTGGCTGCGTTAATACGTGCATTGGTGTTGTCACAGAAGGCTACCAACCTGACTCAACGCTCGTTGTTTGCGCTAGTCGCAGCCGCACTCTGCGGCGCGCTCCTCAACAGTCTCACCATCGACACGCTCCACTGGCGCCACTTGTGGCTGTTGCTCGCGCTCGGATGGATGCCGTTGTGGACCACTCCAGCTCGCCTGGCAGAAGCCCGCCCGTCAGGAAGGGCTCAGGAGCCCTTGCTCACGCGCGGGCTGCCGCCTCGATCCAGCGCCTTCGCAGCGCAACAACTCGGCAACGGCAAAGCGCGCACCCTCAAGCAGGCTGAGGCTTCCTTATGAAAAAGACAGATTCCCTATCCACCAGTTCAAAGGGCCGGGCTGTCAGGTTGCTGCACATCGTGGGCGATTCGAAGTTTGGCGGGGGCGCGGTCATTATTCAGCGCCTGGCTGAGATGGCCCAGCAGATGGGCTGGCAGGTTGATGTGCTCGCGACTGACCCGGTTTGCCGCCGAAAGTTGCGCGCTCACAAGATTGGCGTGGTCAACCTCGATTTGATTCGGCGCGATATCAACCTGTTGCGCGATCTAAAAGGTCTGTTTCGGTTGTGGCAGTTTCTACGACGTAGCGATTACGACATCGTGCACACGCACACCTCCAAGGCAGGCTTCGTTGGCAGATTGGCCGCGAAGGCCGCAGGCATCCGCGGCATCATCCACACCGTGCACGGGTTTGCATTTCACGAAGAGTCTTCACGTAAAACCCTGCGCGCCTACGCGCTGCTCGAACGTATCGCCGCCTACGCCTGTCATCGCATTGTAACCGTCAGTGAATACCACCGCCGCTGGGCGCTGGAACTGAAGATCGGCAAGGCACGCAAAGTTGTCGCTATTCCAAACGGGATTTCACCGGATCGCGTGAAGGCTGATCGCGATCGCGGAAGCTTCAGGAAAGAGCTGCGCATTGATACGGAGACCGTGATGCTGTTGTCGACCGGCCGGCTGGCCGATGGGAAAGGCCTCGAATATCTGCTCCAAGCAGCTCACTTGATCTCCGGCCGCCCCAATGAGCAGTGGCCAGACATCAGAACCGGGGGCGGACCGGGGTCCCCAAGCGGGCAGCCCGCTTGGGGTGGTGGATGCGACCGGGTTGATGTGAGACTGCCTTTCTCGCCTAAGCGACACCTCGATCCGGTCGCTGCTACCACCCCACGCGGGCTGCCCGCGCGGGGACCCAGGTCCGCTCCCGGTTCTGATTCGCTGCGTCGCTTCAAGATTGTCTTTGCCGGCACGGGTCCGCTCGAATCACATCTGAAACAACTCGCGGAAGACTTAGGCCTTAGCGAACAAGTCCGCTTTCTCGGTTTTCGCAACGACATCGGAGACTTGCTGTTAGCGAGCGATATCGTCGTGCTGCCGACTCTGCGCGAAGGTTTATCAATCGCTTTGCTGGAAGCGATGGCTGCGGGCAAACCAATAGTCACGACCACCATCGGCAGCAATGTTGAGGCGACTCATCAGGGGCGAGCTGCGTTGCTTGTGCCTGCTAAGAACCCGGAAGCTTTGGCCAAAGCGATTACCCAGCTCCTTCGCAATTCCTCCCTGCGCCTCTTGAAATCTGCGAAGGCCAGGGAATTGTTCTGCCGGCACTACACCGAGGCGCGGATGCTCGATGCCTACCGCGCGCAATATCTCGAACTGCTGCAGTCCGCACCTGAGCGCGTCGTTACCAGAAGCGACTCGCGCGTGACCTCGCTGCGGCGGGCCTATGGACAGGAGAACTTGTCATGACAACGCGGCAAGCTACTGCCAAGCGGGCCATCGACATAGCCGTTTCGTCAATGGCCCTCGTTCTTCTCAGCCCGCTAATGGCGCTGATCGCAATCGCGATTCGCCTCGACTCATCAGCGTCAGTTTTGTTCAGGCAACAACGTCTGGCGCGCGGCGGCGTGGCATTCACGCTCTACAAGTTTCGTACGATGATCGTGGACGCAACAGACCTTCGCAACGACGACGGCTCGACCTTCAACTCGCCTGCCGATGCGCGCGTGACGCGCGTTGGACGCTTCCTGCGGCGCACCAGCCTCGATGAACTGCCGCAACTCTTCAACGTTCTGACCGGCGAGATGAGTCTGGTCGGGCCGCGGCCCGATCAAGTGGATCAGGCAAGCTTCTACAGTGACGCCGAGTGGAGCCGTAACGCGGTGAAGCCGGGCATAACCGGGCTCGCTCAGATCAGCGGCCGCAACGCGATCCGCTGGGCGGAGCGCACGCAGATCGACCTTGAATACGTTGCGCATCATTCGTTGCTCCTGGATTTAAGAATCCTGTGGCAAACCATTCCTTATGTGCTGGCGAGTCAGGACATTTATATCAATGAAGTTTCGGAGGATGTTAGATGAATAGCTGTTTAGTCCGCTCTTATACACCAAACAATTGGGTGCACATTGCACCGCTACTCGCAGATTGGCCCTTCAAACCACTGGCACGGCATGACCGCTGGCCGGAAGGCGGACTCCTCAATTTTACTTGCGAGCGGGTCCAGGGTGCGCTCGGCAATGAAGACGGCGCCACGTGGCTGGCGCTACAGCAAGGTCAGGCGCGCGGCTTCGCGTGTCTAACTATGCTCCCGTGGGACAGCGACCAACTCGGCATGCGGGCGGCTCGCGTTGATTATTTGATTGCTGAGGGGACCTACGACGAACAGCGACAAGTTAAGGAGAAGCTAATGGAGCAAATGCTCCTGGAAGCTCACGATCGTGGCGTCTGGCATTTGAGCGCGCGCGTTGACGCTTCGGATCTCTCGAGTTTGCACTTGCTGGAAGAGGCGGGCTTCATCACCATGGATGGCATTCTCACCCTTGCGCTTGACCTTGCAAACCACAAGTCCGTAGAGCGAGCTCATGATTTCCAGGTCCGGCTGGCAACTCCTGACGATGCGGAGCGTGTTGCGGATTTGGGTCGCACTGTTTTCATCTATGATCGATTTCATGCTGATCCTTTTATCAGTCCTGAGCGGGCAGGCGAATTGCACGCCACGTGGCTGCGTAACTCGTGCACGGGCAAAGTTGCTGATGCGGTGATGCTGGCTGAAGACCATACAGGTCTGCTCGGCTTCATGACGTGCGCCCTGCAACATGATACTCACAAACAACTGGGCCGAATGGTAGGAACGGTCGTGATGGCCGCTTCCGCTGAAGCCGCGCGCGGCCGTGGCGTAGCCTACGCCACCCTGATGGCCGCCCTCGATTGGTTCCGCGAACGGGGTTGTGAAATCGTCGACAGCGGCACACAAGTGCGCAACATTCCCTGCCTGGGACTCTTCCAGAAATGCGGGTTTCGCATAGTCGGGTCTTCCATTTCATTACGACGCCTGCTCTAACCGCCCCCGCAAGCTGCCTGCCTGCGAACGAACTTTCCGCGGACCAACTTTCAAGGAGAATCCGATGCCAACACTGACACAAACTGAAGCGCCAGCACGCGAACAGTTCCTGCCGTTCGCGCTGCCTTCTATTGGCGAGGAAGAGATCGCGGAGGTTGTCGACACGCTGCGATCTGGATGGCTAACTACCGGTCCCAAAGTAAAACGCTTCGAAGCTGATTTCAGCGCCTACACCGCTGCCAGCCACGCGCTCGGGGTTAACTCATGCACTGCCGGATTGCACACGGCACTTGCCGCGTTGGGAATTGGACCAGGCGACGAAGTCATTGTGCCCACGCTTACCTTCTGCGCTACCGCCAATGTAGTAGTTCACCTCGGCGCGACTCCGATCCTGGCAGACGTCGGGCTCGATTTTCAGATCGATCCCGTCGCGATAGAGAAGTCAATCAGCCGCGATACGCGCGCAATCATGCCGGTGCATTACGCCGGCCAGGCGTGCGACCTCGACGCGATTTATGAGATTGCCATGCAACACAAACTCGCGGTCATCGAAGACGCCGCACACGCGGTGGGCACTACTTATCACGGCAAACAGATCGGTTCCGACACGCTCGCATCCGGTTATCTCCACTTGCGGCGAGCGACCGCATTCTCGTTCTACGCAAACAAGAACATGACCACCGGCGAAGGCGGTATGATCACGACGGCCGATGATCAATTAGCCGGTGAGATGCGTGTCTTGTCTCTCCATGGCATGAGCAAGGACGCATGGAAGCGTTACGCCGATTCCGGCTCGTGGTTCTACGAAGTCGTCGGTGCCGGCTACAAGAACAACATGACTGACATCGCCGCGGCACTCGGCATTCACCAGTTGCGCCGGCTCGACGGCTTTATCCGCGCCCGGCAGCAGTATGCGCGCATGTATGATGAGGCCTTTGCCGGACTCGACGCCCTCGAAACTCCGATCACGCATTCAAATCGAAATCACGTCTACCACCTTTACGCAATTCGTCTCAATCTTCACGAATTAACAATCGATCGCGCCGAATTCATCAATCAACTCAAAGAGCTGAAGATTGGCGCCAGTGTTCACTTTATCCCCGTCCACCTGCACCCTTTCTACCGCGATCACTTTGGCTATCGACGCGGCGACTTGCCGCGCGCCGAAGCCATTTACGACAGCATCCTTTCACTGCCGCTCTACCCTTCTATGTCCGCACAAGATGTAAACGACGTAATCGAAGCTGTCCATCACATTTCTTCAAGGAACAGGAGATAACCCCGATGCAAGCCTTCCCAAAAAAACGCGCTCCCCGGCGCCCGTTTCTCAACCTGCCACGCCTTTGGAAAAAGCCGACGCCACGACTGGTCCTGGTAATCGGCGGCGGGGGTTACATCGGCTCAGCGCTTGTGCCCAAACTGCTGGCCCGAGGCCATCGCGTGCGTGTGCTCGATCGATTGTTCTATGGCCTCAAGCCGATCCGCGACGTTATCAATCATCCCAATCTCGAAATCACGAAGGCCGACTTTCGACGCGTCGATAAGCTGGTCGAGTGCATGCAGGGTGTGGACGCTGTGATCCATCTGGGTGCAATAGTTGGCGATCCGGCCTGCGCGCTTGATCGCGACCTGACCATCGAAGTTAACCTGATGGCCACCAGAACGATTGCCGAAGTCGCAAAGGGCTATGGCATCCGGCGGTTCATTTTTGCAAGCACCTGCTCGGTTTACGGCGCAAGCACCGAGGATCAGTTGCTAACTGAAGAGTCCCCGCTAAACCCGGTCTCGCTGTACGCCATAACCAAGCTTGCATCCGAACAAGTCCTGATGGATTTGGCGAGTGAAAGCTTTTCACCGACCTGCCTGCGGTTCTCAACCATCTATGGGCTTTCCGGCCGCACGCGCTTCGATCTGGTTGTGAATCTACTGACGGCCAAAGCGATGGTTGACGGTGAAATCACAATCCAGGGCGGCGATCAATGGCGCCCGTTCCTACACGTGGATGATGCCGCTCTGTCGTTGTTATACACGCTCGAGTCGCCACTACCGAAAGTCCACGGGCAGGTTTTCAACGTCGGCAGCGACGAGCAAAACTTTACCATTCAACAAATTGGCGAACTGATTAAGACGATTGTTCCCGGCGCTGAGCTTGTAAACCACGGACTCGGTAGCGACAGCCGCAACTACCGGGCTGACTTCAGAAAGATTCGCGAGGAACTAGGCTTTGTCCCCAAGTGGACCATCGTCGAAGGCATCAATCAGGTAATCGATGTGATTCGTAGCGGCGAAGTGAAAGATTATCGAAGTGCGAAATACAGCAACGTGAAGTACCTGACCGAGCAAGAGGACGCGGTCAGCCTGGTCCTTCACGAATCAAGCTGGGCCTACGATCTGGTTGATCTGGTCAAGCGGACTTCAATGGTCACGTCTCTGACACCGGTCATTTCAGTAGCTGCATAGACATGTCGGA
>JBGPYG010000067.1:0-12174 GCA_041493085.1 Pyrinomonadaceae bacterium
ATGAAAGACGCTCGCTTCTCAAAATTCCTGCTCTTCACCAACGCTCTCGTGCCGCTCGCGATGTTGCTCTGGGACGTTTACCACAAACGTGTCGGCGCCAATCCTCTGGAGTTTGTAACGCGCACGACCGGTATGCTGACTTTAGTTTTCCTGACGATTACCCTCACGGTCACGCCGCTGCGAAAGATCACCGGATTAAACTGGCTGGTGAAATTCCGGCGCATGCTGGGACTTTTCGCGTTCTTCTACGGATTTCTTCACCTGATGACGTATGTCTGGTTTGATCGCTACTTCAATTTGAAAAGCGTGCCTGCTGATGTCGCTTCGCGGCCGTTCATTGCCATCGGTATGGCGGCATTCTTCCTGATGGTTCCGCTCGCAATAACCTCAACCAACAAGATGATCAAGCGCTTGGGTGGAAAACGTTGGAACAAGCTGCACCAGCTAATATACGCCGCCGGCATTGCGGGCGCTCTCCACTATTGGCTGCTGGTCAAATCCGATACACGTTTGCCGCTGACATTCGGCTTCATTCTCCTGCTCCTGCTAGGGCATCGGCTTTTTGTGAAGTTTTACCCGCCCGGTAATCCAGTGCCGGGAGCGACTTTGCTGCCCCGCGACTAATCGAATGTGGTTTTCTTCCTCAATTCCGCTAGAATCCTGCCATGACTGATTCAGTTGCTCGCTTCTCAAATCGAGCTGACAACTACGCTAAATATCGCCCGAGCTATCCTGTGGCTGTGATCGATATTCTCAAGTCCGACTGCGGACTCAATAAAACATCGTCAATCGCGGACGTTGGCTCCGGCACTGGCATCCTGTCGGAACTGTTTTTGAAAAACGGCAATCCCGTGGTTGGTATTGAACCAAATGCTGCCATGCGCTTAACGGCGGAGCGTCTCTTAAAGGAATTTCCGCGGTTCGCCAGCATTGACGCAACTGCAGAAGCGACAACCCTGAAACCCGAAAGTGTTGAGTTTGTTACCGCAGCGCAGGCCTTTCATTGGTTCGATCGCGCAAAAGCCAGGCTGGAATTCGCGCGGATCTTGAAGGCTGGGGGCTGGGTCGTCCTCATCTGGAATGAACGCCGGTTGGATTCCACACCTTTCCTGCGCGCCTATGAAGAGCTCCTGCTTCGTTATGGCACCGATTATGAAAAGGTTCGACACGAAAACGTTACCGGTGAAATTGCGCAGTTTTTCGCGCCCGAAGCTTTTCAGTTGAGGACGCTCGAAAACTTTCAGCACTTCGACTTCAACTCGCTTAAGGGCCGGGTCCTCTCTTCGTCATACATGCCGGAGCAAGACCACACCAATTTTCATGGAATGCTCGGAGAACTTGAAGCGATCTTCAATGCCTATAAGAGCGATGGAATAGTCAGCTTCGAATACGAAACGAGAGTTTATTACGGGCACCTCACCGCCCTTGCGTAACGCAAACTGTTAGTTTGCGAGTGGTGGGTAAGCTGGCTCCTGCGAGTCGGACGCAAACTAACAGTTTGCGTTACAGTTCAGTCGAGTTTTGGTATCTTAGCCGCGCCTTCTTAACGGCGAACGGTTTGCCGTTAGCAATGACAGCATCTGTAGCTAAACGATGTTCGAATAACCCTCAGGTAGAAATGAATCTGACTAAAACTGCCCAGCACTACGGCAGTATCATTGAACTCTCGTTACAAAAGGTTAAGTACTCTCTCCGGGGACGCTTTTCCCATGCCAATGAACAGCAGATCCTCGCCAAATACATTGAGGAGCTGCTGCCGAGGGATCAGCCAAAGACAGTGGTGGACATCGGAGCGGGCAACGGTGTGCGCTGGTCAAACAGTTATGCTCTGTTATTAGAGGGCTGGAAAGCGTTGGGAATTGAGGCGGATTCACAAAAATATGCTTTGCTGGCGCGGGCCTATCGCAAGTTTCCACGCGCGCATGCGTCGCGCGTTCTGGCAGACCCGGACAACATCGGATCGCTGCTCAAGAGTTTCGCCATCGAAAAGAACTTCGGTGTCCTTTGCCTCGATATTGATGGAAACGACTATTGGGTACTGGACGCAGTCCTATCGGAATTTCGGCCCGGTTTGGTTGTTACGGAGATCAATGAAAACATCCCGCCGCCGCTCAGATTTCTGGTGAAATTCGATCCAGACTTCCAACTACGCTATCATTTCTACGGTTACTCCATCGCGGCCCTCGAAGATCTTTGCGAGAAGCACGATTACGGAATTCTCCAGTTGGAATATAACAACGCCTTCCTGGCCCCGCGGGAACTGGGCGCCGGCCGATTTCGCGACGCTGAGTCGGCGTACCGAGAGGGTTATCTCGCCCGGCAGGATCGAAAAGAGCGATTTGCCAGTAATCTAGACATGGAGATTCTCCATTCGCTAAGCCCTGAAGATGGGATCCAGTTTTTGCATGAGTTTTACGACAAAGAAGCAGGGAACTACTACCTGACGTCAGACAAAGGATCGTTAGCGGAGATGCAGACTGCCTAAATCGGCCAGCTCAAACACCAACCCTGAATGACTGATAACAGACGCAGCGACGAACGGATTTCGACAAACCTTCCGGCCAAGTGGGACGGCGTGTCCGGCAATCACGAAGGCCGGATTGAAGACTTGAGCCTTGGTGGATGTTTCGTCAATACCGCGGGCAGAGTTGATGTTGGCGAGGTCGTGGGAGTCGAGATCAAGCTGCCGTCAGGGGAATGGCTGCAATTGCGCGGCGAAGTGGCTTCCTATCAGGTTGGAATCGGGTTTGGCGTTCTGTTTACTTTCTTAACTGACGACGAAGAACAAACTCTCCGGGAAATAATCACTTAACAACGGCTACCGTATTGCCCCGAATTGCAGCGACGCAAGACTTGAAAAATTCTTGAGTCTTAGACACGGTGGGGCACGACTCGATCCGGAGGCGCTATAGCCGCGGATTAACGCGGATTGCCCGAATCTGAAACAACTTTTCAGTTTGTACTACTTATTCTCCGATCTGATCCGCGTTTATCCGCGTAAATCTGCGGCGAATTAAGGCATGTCAAAACCGCAGCGACAGACAGCTCAAGCCGCCGTCCATCTTTTGAAATTCTGTCATCTCCACTGCGATCGTTTCGTAACCTAGCCCTTGCAGTGTCTTCTCGAATCCGGGATAACCGGCGGCCACTAAGACATGATCATTAACGCGCACGCAGTTCGCGGCATACTCCTCTCCGGCAGTCACGCGCACAAGTTCATAGGCGCGGAATTCTTTGTGGTCAACAAGGTCGTCGATTACTACCAATCGGTTGTCGCCCAAATACGCGAGGCCGCTCTTCAGATGCAGAATGTCTTTTACGCCTCGTATATCAACGAAGCTTGAGGTGCAACCGTATGAGACCAGCAGCTTGCTCAATTGCTGCGCGCCTGCTTCATTTGTGCGCTTGGAGATGCCAATGAAGAAATGATTCTCCGCTTCGCAGATGTCGCCACCATCGACCGTGCCCGGCTCTTGAATTGAATGCAATTCAGAATGAAACCGGGCAAGTACTGCCGCGATGCTTTCAACTTCTCCCACTCGGCTGGCCGCACCCGGTCTCGTGAGAATAGCGCGCATGGCAGAAGCCCGACCGTCAGGGAGGGCTCGGCTTGGTTCTAGTACATTGACGCGCCCGAGCCCTTGCTCACGCGCGGGCTTCTGCTTGGTGTTCTCTGTGGCAGAAGCCCGACCGTCAGGGAGGGCTCGGCTTGGTTCTAGCACATTGACGCGCCCGAGCCCTTGCTCACGCGCGGGCTTCTGCTTGGTGTGGGCTCCAACTACCACGGCCGCATCTTCCACAAACGTTGAATCCGGATACCGCTCGTCAGCTTCCAAACGCGTTACCTTCAGCCCAGACTCCTCAAGCGCCTCGCAATACGCAGCATGTTGCTGAAGCGCGCGCGCGTAGTTCGGCGCGCCCAGGCCGGCGGTCGTCAACCCTCTGGGAAATCTCGCGCACGGCGGACGAACGATTGCGTCGCTAAACATAGCCTACTGACAGAAGAGCGGCTACTGGTCGGGTTTCTTGCGGGCCTTGACGTCGGTCATGACGATGGTGATGACCAGGCCAATCCCGGCGATGGCCGCGACGAGAAAGAAGATCATAGCGAAGCCGGGGTAGCCGAGTATCTTGAACGACGTCTCAACGCGCATCAGCATTGCAGCTCCCACGATCAGCGCAGCGAGGATCAGTCCTAGGCTGATCCTGTTCGCTACTGTCTGAAGCCCCTCAAGCACGATCTTTTCGTCGATCGCATTAACATCTACTTTGAACTCGTTGTTGCCCAACGTGTCCAGATCACATCACAAGGAGCATTGCGACTGTCTTTGTATCGTTTGAGGCGTTCGGGTTTTAGGGAGACCATTCGATTAAGTTCCTTTGCGACCTAATTGTACCGTAGTATCCACATCGGAAATTCTCTGCGCCTCCTCGGTGCCCTCGGCGGCTCTCTGCGGTTAGTGCTCCTCAAGACCATTCACCGCGGAGACGCAGAGACCGCGGAGATTACCCAGAGAAAATACTGAGGTCCGGTACACTGCGAATTGTACTAAAACTTGCTCCCTCGAGCGCTAACGTTTATGCTTCGGGCGTTCAAAGCCCTTCTAACGGGCGGGCTTCCGCCAACTGCTGTTCCCGGCCATTTGAAAGCGAGCTGTTTGTCAGGGTTGGGACGGAAGTCTTACTTAACAATCACGCCACCCCGGCTGAATTCCCGCTTTCGGACGACGTGGGCTAGGTTTTAGTCCAAAAGGAGTCTGCTTATGATCAAGAGATCCGCATCGCTGTTTTTATTGCTAACAATCGTCGCCGTTTCGGCATTCGCGCAGCAAACGACTACGCCCGCGCCCCAGGCGGCCGCTCCTGCGCAGCAGCCTGCTCCGCCGAAGACGCATTTGAAAGTGGGCCAGGCGGCGCCGGACTTTATCCTGACTGACACCGAAGGCAAGGAGGTAAAACTGAGCGATTTCAAAGGCAAGAAGAATGTCGTCCTCGCCTTTTACGTGCTCGCCTTCACCGGTGGTTGAACGAAGGAATTGAAGGCGTATCAGGCTGATATCGCCAAATTCGATGAGACGGACACACAGGTGTTGGGAATTAGCATGGACAGCTCGCCGGCCAACAAGCGCTTCGCGGAAGATATTGGCGTGAAGTTTCCTCTGCTGAGTGACTGGAGGCGCAAAGCTGTTAAGGACTACGGCGTTTACAACGAGGTCTCGGGATATGGAAACCGAGCGACCTTCGTAGTCGACAAAGAGGGAATTATCAAACACATTGAGGAAGGGCGCAGCGCGGTGGATCCCACCGGCGCTTACCAGGCCTGCAACGTGTTTGATAAGAAGAAGGCTAACTGAAGGAAGTTATTTTGCTGAAACTTTAGGAGGCGAGTTGGCGCCGGCAAGTCCGCGATCAATCAACGCGCGCAACGCCTCGCTACTCATCTCTGTCAGGGCGATGCCATTTACAAAAATGGCAGGCGTGCTATCGACGCCGTACATCTCTCCGTCGTCGACATCATGCTTCACCTCAGCAGCGTATTTACCGCCATCAAGTGCAGCGTCGAAGCGCGCGCGATCCAATCCAAGCTCGCTCGCATACTTTTTCAGTGAGGCAAGGTCGAGCGCATTCTGTCGCTTGAAGAGCAACGCGGTGTATTCAAAAAACTTCCCCTGCTCGTTCGCGGCATTCGCCGCCTCAGCGGCTTTGCGGGCATTCGCATGCATCGCCAGCGGAAAATCACGCACCACCAACCTTACTTTTGAGCCGTAGGACTTCAGCACCTCATCGAGGATAGGCTGCATAGCGGCGCATGAAGGACATTGGAAATCCGTAAACTCAACGATCGTGACTGGCGCATTTGCGACGCCTCTAGACGGATCGTCATCGATGCTTATCGCTTGCACCGGAAGCGCGGGTTCAGAGATAAGCCAGCGAATGTCGGCGCCTGTGCGAAGTCTTTCAGACAACGCGCGCTCCAACCGTTGCCGGTCTTGCTCCTGCAAATACGAAGCGATTTGATTACTAACCGAGGCGAGCTCGCCCGGAATCTTGGTCTTGTTCTCGGTATAGAATTTTGCAATCTCGGCTTCTGTGGGCAGACGTACCTTCTCGCTTATCTCCTTGCGTACAATCTCTTCTGGAGGAACGTTGCGGCGATTTGCTTCCGCAAGCACCAGCAGATCATTGATGGTGAAATCCAGAGCTTGTTTGGCGAGCATGTAGGTGTTCAAGCGGAGTTTGTAAGCTATCGGCTTGAGCCGTTCATTTATCTCGCCCGCAGTTATGGGACGCCCGGCCACGGTCACTACCACAGCGGTCGGCGCCAGGCTGGCAGTGTTAGCCCCAGCGACATTCACAACCGGAGTCGAACCGCGCAAGCGCTTGACGAATTCTTCCGATAACTTCGCTTCGCGCTCACTTTTCAAGAACGCAACAACCTGTTGGCGCATCGCGACCGGGTCAGTTTGATCGATCTGAGCGCGGTTGTCTTCAACAAACTTATTAATCTCAGCCGCCCCTGGTTCCGTTATTTTCCTGGTAACCTCCAGGTCATATAACTGCTGCGAGGTCATTTTTCGTTTGCTTGCTTCGCTCGCCAGCAACAGCGTGTTGACCTGAAGGTCGAGAATCTGCCGGCGAGCTTCAGCGATTCTGCCTTCCAGAGCATCTACTTCTTCGCGCACTTTGGGATCGATATCAGCAGTAGTGATGCTTTGTCCATTGACGGTGGCTAACGGAATCGGAGCGCCAGGCGCTGCACTCGTAGGCGCGCTCGGCGCTGGACTTGACTCTGGTTGCAAGACTGGCTGAGTGGCAGCCGGCTTGGTAGCAACCGACCGCCGTGGGCCTCTCCGGCCGCGAGTCTGGGCAAGAGATTCCGCGGCAGCAAAAAACAGAAGGAGAACTACGAAGAGCGTCTTTACAGTGTTCATCGAATTGATTGTCCGAAAGATTGAGAACGAATGATATTTGAAGCGACGGTTAGAGCACAAACGGAGCAGCGACGTTGCCCTGACAGGGCGATCTGGCAGGTGAGAAAACCAGGTGGTAAGAGCTGAAATCGGATTTAGTTCAGCTCTCAATGAAAGCGAATGATGCTTCGCCGGCGCGGCTTAACAGGCTTCCGCGAGGACAGCAAATTCTTTTGCCGGCCATTGAGGATGAAAGCGAGTCCCTGATGGGTAACTCCGAGCAGACGGGCAGCCCGCGTGACGCTGCCGTCCGAGGCCTGAAGGGCTCGCCTGATCAGTTCCCCCTCGTAACGAAGCACCTGTTCTTCGAGCGAGCTATTGGTAACGATTGCATCAAGCGTTTCGGAACCAAATGCTGCACTACGTTCGTCACAGGCCAGCACTGATCGAGCACAGTCCGCCAAGCGGAATTGAATCGCCGCGTGTTGGGAATTCTTCAATGCCGATTCGGCGCTCTTGTAGTAGTTGCGCAACTCACCCGGTGAGACGACTGATGCCAGTTCTTCAATAATAGTAAGCGAAGCTATACCTCCGGTCTCCGGATCGCCCGCCTGACCGGCCACGCTGACAGCCTCGTTGAGCAAGGCCAGAGCATCGCTATGCCGGCCGACCCTCGCGAGCACAGTCGCGTGCGTGGTGAGCGCCGCGGCGAGATTAGATTGTTCGTCGCCCTCTCTAAAGCCCTTCACAGCTACGCTGGCAGCCTCGGCGGCTTTATCAAAGCGAAGCTGACCAAGAAACGCCCTGGCTCGCGTATCTTCGAATTGGGCCCCAAATCCCTTATCTCTTAAGTGGGCCGCCACCGAGAGCGCTCGGTCCAAATGCCCGTGCGCCTCTTCAAATCTCTCCAGGTGAACAAACAAGAAGGCAAGATTGTTTTCAACGAGGGCAAGGGCGCGCTGATGTCCGGCCTGCTCGAGTTCAACACTGGCAGCCGTGTACTGCATCAACGCTCGATCAATAAAGTCTTCCCGGCGTTCTGCCAGACCAATAGATTTGAGTGCCGTGGCAAACTCGTTGTGAAAGTTACCCTTCAGCGCATGATTGCTACTGATCTCAAAGAGTGCCTCAGATTCAGAAAGAAGCCGAAGCGCTTCCTTTGACCGGAACGACACCTGTTCGACAATGGCCTTATTCAGGATCGCACGAAGGCGTTGTTCGCTTTCGAGATCGCCAAGGCGTAACAAAGCGTCGTCGAAGGTTATCCTGGCTTCGTCGAGGGCTCCTTCGCGCCAGTAGCAAATACCCAAACCTACGCGCGCCTCCGCTACCTTCTCCGTCAACCCAAGTGCTTCAAATATAGCGGAGCTCTCAGAGATTAAGTCTTTGGCAATTTCCTGCGCCCCTGGAATTTGACTCTTGCTTCCTATCCATCCTGACAAAGTGCCGACGCGCAAAAGCAACTCAGCCCGGACAGGCTCATCAAGGCCGTCCAGTTTCGGCCGATCGCCTATGCGCTGCCAGAATTCACTTAAGACTGCCCGGGCATCCTCGAACTTTCCTGCCTCCTCCAGCTCTTTGGCGCGCGCACAAAGTGCCCTCGTCCGTTCGGCCGTCGGGTCGGTAAGGACTTCATGTTGTAGCGCTTCCAGTTGATTTATCTTCATGTGAGGCCACCTTTCTTATTGCAGTGCAAGAAACCTTGCAAGAGAATTAGCGGACGGCTATTATGCGCCTCGTTAGCGACTTGGTTCCCTTCTTCGTGCAACTGTAATTTACCACCCTGAACAATTGGAGACAAAATGAAAACCTTTAAAGCAACGTGCGCAGCGACACTGCTCGCGCTTTTACTTAGCATTCCAGCTTATGCTGGCGACGGTCACAATCCCGGTAGCCCTGACCCCGTCCCTACTGATGGGCCTCCAGTTACAACATCGGAGGACCCCGGATCAACTGACGTATTAGCAGTCGATGGCGACATCAGTGTCTTATCGATCACGGACATAGTGTGGGCTCTGACTTCGATGTTCTAGGCAATAACAGCCGGAGCCTAACAAGTTCGGATTTCAAATCTGCCGTGACTGGTCACGCTACCGCCCTGGGTTAGTGTGCGATCGCCGGGTTGTATCGCTGTATGCCCGGCAAGGGGGCGGTGACAGTGCGCATGCTACCTTCATATTGACCGAGAAGGCAAGAAGAATTGAGGGAATCGCTCCCGAGTTGGTGCTGCCAATGCCTAATATGGCCGCCGCCGGTCCGGATTGAACCCTAAGCGACTTAATTTGTGTTCGCCGCTAGAAGCTTTTGAACAGTTTCCAGGGTGTCGATCTCGTTTGGTTTCTTATCTGGCCGCAATCTGAGAATTCTGGGAAAGCGGAGGGCATAACCGCTCTTATGCCTTTTGGATTCCTGAACGCGATCAAATGCAACTTCAATCACCATCTCGGGTTTGACCAGGCGGACCCTTCCATGCGCAAAATCCCTGATTGTGTGCTGGGTAAACCACTCTGTCATCTCTGTTAGCTCAGCATCGGTAAGGCCTGAATAGGCCTTGCCAATGTTCAGTAGCTCGTCATCGTCTTCTGAGCGACGGACGGCAAAGGTGTAGTCCGAAAGCAGACTCCTGCGCTTGCCGTGTCCAACTTCAACTGCGGTGACGACGACATCGAGAGTGGCGATCGCCCGCTTTAGTTTCAGCCACTCGCGTCCGCGTCTCCCCGGTTTGTAGAAAGACGCTGGACTCTTAATCATCAGCCCTTCATTTCCTCGAGCTCGGGCGTCATTGAACTCGTTGTCGAGAGCCGCAACCTCAGTGAATCGCTTCGCAACCGAGACTCGAACGGTACCTTCTGTGGGAATCATTTGCTCCAGGAGTTTGCGACGCTCTTCAAGAGATTCGTCGGTTAAGACGCTTGCCGCGGCGTACAAGAGATCATAGGCAACGAAAATCACCGGAACCTCAAGCAATAAATCTGCGCCAATCGTCTTTCTTCCCAATCGCTTTTGTAGCTCGCTAAATGGCAAGATTCGGTCGCCGCGAGCCGGCACGATTTCTCCATCGATGACGGCGTCCATCGCGAGCTCAGTTAGTGGCGGGACAAGCTCAGGGAAACGATGTGTGATCTCATCCATAGTGCGCGAGTAGATAGCCACGCGTCCTTCTTTCGTATGAGCCTGTGCGCGAATTCCGTCAAACTTGTCCTCCACAAAAAACTCGGCCGGCATCGTCCGCGCGATGTCTGCCAGATCGGCGGCGGGAGTTGCCAGCATAAACTTGATAGGGTGAAACAGACGCATGTTGACATCTTGCAAGTCGTTGGCTCTGGCGCGCACTGCTGTCTCACCGATGTCACCAAGAAGCATGTTTACCTGCGCCACCCTTGCCAGAGGCCGCTCAAAAGCGCGCGCGATTGCATCCTCGACGAGTCCTTCTCTAAGCCCGATTCGCAGGTCCCCGGCCAGCAACTTGATAAGGTATTTTGCCTCGAGCGGCGTAGCCTGACTCAACACGGCGGTTAACAAACCGGTCTTGTTCTTGATGCCGCGCGTTTCACTTAAGCGATTGATAATTGCTTCGGTGTCGGCAAGACTTATGGTGGGTTCGTGGAAGCGCTTCGCCTCATTAACAGCTTCGTAAGCAGCTTCACCGGCATCTCCAAGGCGGACGTAGATGGGCCCAAGCTCTTCGAGACTCAGACCTGTAGCTTCGCTCAAAGCTGTGCTTATGATGCTGCCGCCAACATTAGTGGTCCGCGCGTCGTGCTGAGCAAATTGGTGACCGGAGAAGTACCGAGCCGCGCGTCCCAGGTCTGCATCGCCAAGCTGCTGGAGATAACTTCCCACGAGTGCGACTTTCTCAAGCTTCTTTGTCGTGGCGGCGACTTGTTCCGCTACCTCAGCTAACCGCTGTAGGGAACCGGCCCTAACGTCGGCGGATGGCTCCGCTGCCACATCCTTCTTGAAGGATGCTTCCATGAAAACACCTTGCTCAGTCTTACCAAGACTCTCCTGGCTCAATCAGGGGGATGGTGCACAACCTGTTCAGATTTACAGTCGTCTCGGGAAGGTTGCTTGAGGCGTCGAGTAAGTGTCAAGGAAGCAGAAAGGGAATCGAAAGGGAGTCGAATCGAGCGACCGCTGAATATGATCGACAGCCGAGAGCGGAGCTTGAGGCGGCTGCTACCTTCTGGTTTGTCAGGCCACGGGTTACAATCTCCAACCTTGAAGAAGGTTTTTCAAACGAATGGCTCGAAAGGTATTTTAAGAAAGTGGTTTTTCTGATTTTAGAGTCGCTTGGCAGTACTGAGCTACTTTTCATATTAGTGATGGCGCTGGTTTTTTTCGGCCCGCGCAAGTTGCCCCAACTCAGCCGCTCGCTGGGGAAGAACCTCGCAGACTTTAGGCGGGCTTCTGAAGATTTCAAACGTACCTGGGACAAAGAGGTGAGTCTCGAAGAGTCTGACGCCGCTGTTAATCGCTCCGCGCTGCCGGAGCAGAATTCGACATTGGACAATGATAAAGCAGGCCAGCCCTCACAAGCCCCCTCAATTCAGGCCGTATCTCCAGATCGAGTGATAGCCCGCCACACGATTGCGGCAGATACCATCCTTTCTTCTGACGAAACTGGTTTGGCTTCGGAGCGAAGTGATTCTGATGCTGTAACTGACGAGGCTAAGCCGTCGACCAAGCGCGACTGGTTATGAGTTAGTTAGACGAAGAAAATATTTGATGTCAACTTTTCTAAGAGCACTCGGCACGGGCAAAGACAAAGAAGACGAACTCGGCGGGCAGATGTCGTTCCTCGAACATCTGGACGAACTGCGAAGCCGTCTGATTCGCTCACTCGCGTTTGTGTTTGTGGCAGCCATGCTTTGCTGGTTTGTCTCCGATCGCATCTACGCTTTTCTTGCTGTCCCAATCGAGCACGCACTTGCCGAAGCGCAAAGACGCCAGGTGCCGATCAACGGCTTAACTGGTAACGAGAAGATCTTGCCATTGACAGCGGTTAAGGAAAACGACCTCGGACGCTATATCTTCCCGGAAGAAACCAAGTTTGGAACCAGCGTGATACCGGCAGGTGCTTCAGTGATGGCGCGCGTTGCCAGGGACGCTCAAGGACAGTTGGCCCTATTTACCGAAGAGGCTTTGTACGCGGGCAACACCATCATCCCGAAAGGCGTGCGCCTTCCCATCGATCTCAAAGCATTGCCGCAAGACTTTGCCGGCATTAGTGACAAGCTGATAGTCAATAGCCTGATAGACC
>JBGPYG010000329.1:0-4794 GCA_041493085.1 Pyrinomonadaceae bacterium
CACCGAGCGCATCGTTGTAAGCAGCTTCGAGAACGCTTTTCTCTTTCTTCAAGTCTGCGCCAAGTAACAGCGCGTCTCCCTCGTGCAACACTTGTCGCAGGGCGCGCAGAAATTTTAGCGCTTCGTCCGGATCGAAGTTGCTGACGTTTGAGCCGAGGAAAAGCGCAAGCGTGCGGTTTCTCTGCTTCTTCCCTAGTTCTGCAAGGCCCGCAAAATAGTCGGCGGCATAAGCCTCAACCTTGAGTTGCGGGTACGACTGCAAGAGTATGCGCGAACTGCTGTCGAGCGCCGACGCTGAGATGTCGACCGGAATAAAAAGAAGCATCTGCTGCTTTCTCAGTAACGCTTCAATAATCAGCCGGGTCTTCGAGGCGCTGCCGCTGCCCATCTCGAGGAGCGTCGTATCGCCATCCATCGAAGAAACTATTTCATCGGCGTAGCGCTCGAGAATCTCGTTTTCAGCGCGCGTCAGGTAATACTCAGGCAGGAGACAGATAGCCTCGAAGAGTTGCGAGCCCAGTTGGTCATAAAAATACTTAGGCAGAAATCGCTTGGGCTGCGAAGAGAGACCGCGACGCACGTCTTCAGCAAGTCCGGCTCGGGGTTCACGCTTGACGAGGTTGTGGATTAGAAATTTTGCTTCGCCAATTTTTACCGGCTGAGTTTCTAACACTGCTTCACCCTGGCTTGTGCATCCGCCCGGAAACTATTTCGTTGTCGCCTAACTGGGTCTGCGTATGATAACGGATCAACCTCGATTAGCAACTGCCGGCCCTGGTCACTAACGCTTCCGTTCAATAACCAAGGCGGCTTTGCCGCCTTCCGTGCGGAAAGGCTTTGCCTTTCCGGCGCGCGGTATTTATTTCTTTCATGAGGCTCCGCCTCATGAATCGGAGGCGTAGCCTCCAGTCAATTTTAGGGTTCAACGGTAAGGCAGAGCTTACCGCACTGTGCGGCGGCAGAGCCGCAAGCGAGGTTGACAAAACAATGTGGAGTCAGTCTTCCGCTACGCTAGGCATCTCTCCTGCCCCACCAGCAAGCGAAGATGGTCAGGCGTTCATCGTCTCTGGTGAATTCCGCGACCGCTTCCCGCGGTAGGTAGGGAACCTTAGGGCCGCGGATTAACGCGGATAATGCAGTGCAGTAGCCCGAACGTTAGGGAGGGCGTAATAGATTGCGACAACGCCCGCGCTTACGCTTGGGCTACTGCCCCGTCATCCGTGTTAATCCGCGGCTCTTGCCTTTCTCTGACGCGCTTGACCGGCAGCGCAATGCTCCGGCAAGATCGGACCCTATGTTTTACGCGAAGTCCTCCGCGGCTGACCCAAGCCGCAGCAAATCTCAATACAGAAAGTTCAAAGCCATAACCGGGCTGCTATTGCTGCTGGCGGGTTTCGATTCCGTGGCCGGGCAAACTACCGGGCAAAGCTATCGGCGCGAGCTGGAAACAGGAGAGAAGGTCTCGCTTGCAGTCAAAAGCCGCAGTGGCCGCGTGAGTGTGATTGCCTCTGACGAGCAGAAGAAGAACGTCACCATTGAAGCCAGCTCAGCCGGCGCGTTGATTGATGCAACTGACGTTCACGCCGTGGCTAAAGGCAACACGGTGGACATCGAAGTGCGTGACCGCCGCGACAAAGATCGCATCGATATCATCGTGCGCATACCCTCGCGCTCGAAAGTGAACATTGAAACTCAGGCGGGTTCAGTTGATATCGTCGGCAACGTTGAGTCTGCCGAAGTCAGCACTAACACCGGAACGATTCACGCGGATGTGCCGCTTGACGCTGTGAAGTTCGACTTTGTCTGGAGCGCAAGCAAGCCACGTTACCTGAGCGACGTTGAACTTCCCAAGATCAAAGAAAAAGCCGCCGGCGTCTCTACGATCTCCGGCAAACTTGGCGAGAAGAAACCCCGTAAAGAAGAGCTTGTCAAACTCGATTTCCTGACGCAGCGCGGCGTAGTTTTGCTAAACGTGGATCCGAGCATGGTGCCGAGCGATCTGCACGAACGACCACTGACTGAAGCTGCTCGCGCGATTGTTCGCAGCGGTGACAGCCAACTGATTGACGCCATCCGCAAAGTGTCGCCAAAGATGTTTGGGGACTTCGCTAAGACGCTGCCGCCTCACGAGAAAGGACCCACACTACAAAGGCGTTCACCGCCGGGCCAGTTCGTGAGCGTGCTGTCGCCACAGTTGCTGCGCTTCAATGCGAGCGTCACGGATCGCAACGGGCGAGCGATTGGCGGGATGAAGGAAGCGGATTTCACCGTTTATGAAGATGGCGTCGAACGCGAGGTGACGAAAGTTGTGCCCACTGACGAGCCCTTCAATCTCGTGCTGCTGCTGGACGTTTCCGGCAGCGTCGAAGAGCGAATCGATTTCATCCGCAAAGCAGCGCGCGACTTTTTGCACACCGCCAGCCCGCAGGATCGTATCGCCATCATCAGTTTTCGCGACGACATCCAAATAATTTCCGACTTTAGTACCGATCGCAAGATGCTCTCGCGGAAACTCGATGAAATAGATGCCGGCGGCGCCACGGCTCTTTATGATGCGCTCGGTTATGTTTTTGCCGACACGTTGAAACAACTTCGCGGCGAAAGGACGGCGATAGTAATTCTCTCAGACGGCGATGACAACAAATCCTTCGTGCCGTTTCCCGCAATCCTGGAAGCGATAATCGAGTCCGGAGCGTTGATCTATCCTCTCTACGTTCCTTCTGGCTTGATACCCGAGGCCAGTGTTCCCAAACCGGAAGTCACGATTGATCCGCTACGCACTCGCTATCTGACCCTGACGACGCGCGCTCATGAAGAGGGCCAAAAGCTCGCTCAGGTTTCCGGCGGCGTTTATTATCCCATTCGTCGACTTGAGGAGTTGCAAAAAGCTTACGACGACGTGGTCGTACAACTCCGCACCGCTTATACGATTACCTACGCTTCAAACTCGCGCCCTTCCGGTAATCCAAGGGTACGCGTGCGCGCCAACCGTGATGGCGCCTCGGTGCGTTTGAGTCCGGTGGTGAATGTGGCAACGCCTTAACAGAAACAAAAATCGCTGCGCAGGTGTATAATCCGGACTCAATGGAACGACTGCCGCAAAAAATCAAAGTGGACAAAGACCGGCTGGGCGAGTTCTGCCGTAACAATCATATTGCCCGGCTCTCCTTCTTTGGATCGGTACTGCGCGACGATTTCAGTGGTGACAGCGACATCGACGTGTTGGTTGATTTCGAAGATGGACACACACCAGGTTTTCTTCGAGTCGCTCAAATTGAACGTGAACTCTCCGGGTTGCTGGATAATCGTAAGGTGGATCTCCGCACCTATCAGGACCTGAGCCGATATTTCCGCAAAGAGGTCCTTGCCACCGCCGAAGTACAATATGCTCAAGCCTGACATCGTTCGCTTGCAGCACATGGCCGATGCCGCAAACGGAGCGATCTCCTTCGTCGCTGATAAGTCCAAAACTGAATTAGAAACAGACCGCGCGTTAGCGCTGGCACTTGTGAAATCGATTGAGATTCTTGGCGAAGCAGCCAGCAAAGATTCTCGTGAACTCCGATCGCGGTCGCCGGAGATTCCCTGGACTGATATCGTGGCCATGCGAAATCGTCTTATCCATAGTTATTTCGACGTCAATCTCGATATTGTTTGGCAGACGGTAACTGTAGAGTTGCCACCACTCGTGACGGAAATACAAAAGCTCCTCGCTGCAAACGACTCTCAATGAGCCAACCACTTTTCGCATCTCTTTTCGATGAAACCGAGCGGCGGCCACTGACTGTCAGCGAACTGACCGAGTCGGTGCGCAAAGCGATCGAAGCGCGCTTCCAGAGCGTTTGGGTTGAAGGCGAGATTTCAAACTTCAAGGCGCATTCATCAGGTCATTGGTATTTCACGATTAAGGACGAAGGGGCTCAGCTGCGCGCGAAATGTTTTCGCTCAGCGAACAGTCGCATACGTTTTCGGCCGACCGACGGGTTGCACGTGCGGGCCCGTGGTCGTCTGACAGTTTATGAAGCGCGCGGCGAGTATGAGCTGATCGTAGAGGCACTGGATCCGGTGGGAGCGGGCGCCTTGCAAGTCGCATTCGAGCAGCTAAGGGATCGCCTCCAGGCTGAAGGGCTATTTTCGCCGGAACGCAAGCGACCGCTGCCGGTTTTTCCGGGACGCGTAGGAGTGGTTACGTCGCCGACCGGCGCGGCCATTCGTGACATTCTCAATGTCATCTCTCGCCGCACGCGCACAGTTCATGTGCTCTTCTCCCCGGCGCGCGTACAAGGCGACGGCGCCGGACACGATATCGCGCGCGCTATCAAACTGATCAACGAGCATCACGAGCGTGCTCGACAAGAAGGACGAAGCCAGGATTTTGTTGACGTGCTTATTGTGGGCAGAGGCGGTGGATCAACTGAAGACCTCTGGGCATTCAACGAAGAAGAGGTGGCCCGCGCGATTCGCGCTTCGGCCATTCCGGTGATTTCGGCTGTGGGCCACGAAACCGATTTCACCATTGCTGATTTTGTCGCCGATCGAAGAGCGCCGACGCCCTCAGCAGCGGCGGAACTAGTTGCCGCTCGCGAAGACCAGATTTGCTCCGCCCTTGCGCAAACGGAACAGAGTCTGTCGCGCCTGATGCGCTACAAAATTGTTACCGCGCGAACGCGCGTGCAGGCGCAGGCTCTCTCCCGGGCGTTTGATGAGGTGCGCGGCAGATTGCGTGACGCCGGCGCGGCAACGAATTCGGCGCGGCATCGTTTGCAGATATTGATGAGTCAGACCGTGCGGAGC
>JBGPYG010000325.1:0-4914 GCA_041493085.1 Pyrinomonadaceae bacterium
TCGAGGACAGTTAGTTGCAGCGGGAGTTGATCCGGACAAGATAAACATAGCGCCGCTCTGCACGATGTGCCGCACCGATCTGTTTTTCTCTTACCGACGCGAAAAGAATGTTCAGGGGAAGGTTGGCCGGCTGATGTCGGTCATCGGACAACGCAAGGGGTAAAGGGGAAGGGGGAAAGGCACAAGAAACTGGTTATTCCCTTTACCCTTTCCCCCTTACCCTTTCCCCGGCTCGGTCTTATTCCACGGTCAACCACAGCTTAATTTCGCGGGTTTGCGGTGGGAAGCAAGCATCATCGTTGCAGCTCTGAAATCTCAACCGCGCCTTTAGCTCAACAGAGTCTCCAGTGAAATTCCTGGGCACGGTTACCCTAAAACGAATCGTCGTGCGGCCCTCGAAAACCGACACTTTGCTTTTGGAAAACTTTAGAGAGCGCAACAGCGGGAAAGGATAGAGTATCGGCCCCACGCGAATTCCTTTGGGCGCCTCAATCTGAAGTTGCGTTGCAATCAGAAATCTTTCCAGCGGGCGGTTGGAGTTCACGTGATAGCCTGAAGGAATGTCCATGACGATTGTCCCCTGCACAGTGCGGCCGCGTTGCGTCTTACCTGACGAGAGCGAGCCGTTGACAGGGATATTCGGCGCAGATTGCGGCGCAGGCGTAGCGAAGAAGCTCGTCGGCAGAAGAAGGAGAACGGTTATAAGAGCCAGTTGAGTTAGAAATCGCATTGTTTCAGATTTCTCAGATACCTTCGGAGTAAGCAGAGTTGCTTCAGTCAAACTCTTAGCTTGCGCGCAAACCAGCAGTTTGCGTTACCGCGGCAAGTTGACCGCACGCCGCAAAGATATCTCGGCCCCGCGGCCGGCGAACGAAAGTGCGCAAGCCTTTCGACTCGAGAATCGATTTGAACATCTCAACTCGAGTCGCCGGAGAGGGCTGATAGGGCAGCGGAGCCGCCGGGTTGTGCGGGATCAAATTCACCTTCGCGTGCAGATCGTGTCGATTGAGCAGGTTTGCGAGCTGCCGCGCCTGCTCGTCGGAATCGTTAACGCCGTCAAGCATCACATATTCAAACGTAAATCGCTCGCCCGGTTTAAGAGTCTCCTCAAACTCCTTGCAAGCTTCGAGTAATTCCTCCAGCGGCCATTTTTTGTTGATAGGCATTAGCGCATCGCGCATTTCGTTCGTCGGCGCCCCTAGTGATATTGCCAGATTGGGACGATCCGGAATTGTTGCCAGCTCGCGAATGCGCGGCACCACTCCCGCAGTGGAAACGGTCACGCGATGCGGCACGATAAATAAGCCTTGCGGGTCGGCCATGATCCGCACGGCCTTGATCAGGGAATCGAAATTTAGAAATGGTTCACCCGCGCCCATGCCGACGAGGTTCGTGCCGCGCGGAGGCTTTTCGCCAACTCCATAGGCATCGTTGAGCGCGATGATTATCTGCTCGATGATTTCTCCCGTAGTCAACGAGCGCAGCAAACCCAATTGTGCGGTCAGACAAAAAGTGCACTGGAGCGGACAACCGGATTGCGACGAGAAGCAAATCGTGTCGCGATGTTCTTCGGGAATAAAGACTGTCTCGACGGGAAGATTGTCGTGCGTCTTCATCAGATAGCGACGCGTTCCGTCTTCGGAGAGGTAACGCGATTCGACGGTGAGGGTTGAGGCAGTTGCAGTTTCATGCAAACGTCCCCGCAAAGCCTTCGGCAGATCGGTCATCTCGTCGAAACTTCGCAGGCGGCGATGCTGGAGCGCGCCAAAGATTTGTCGCCCGCGATACGCCGGCTCGCCGTGCTCTTCAATGAAAGCAACGAGTTCGGCCTGGCTCAACCCGGTCAAATTAATCCGCTTGTCCATTTCAATCATTCTAGCATCCGATAACCACCTAAGGCAGTTTTGGGAAAGTGGATGGTTTAGCCAAGCGCACTTGTGCGCCCGCTCCGTGGCACAAGTGCCATCTCTAAACGGATCTTAATATGTGCTGAGAGACCTCGCTGAGCGAGCTGGTTGGACCAAAGTTCCGCTATAATCGACTCAAAGAAATGTCAGCGGTTGCAAATGTTGAGCGGAAGATAAAACGCATTGAAGGATTTCGCGTGCGCATCCTTCACCTAAGCGGCAAGGACGTGCGCGGCGATCGGGCCGGACTCCCACAGTATGGCTATCATCGCGCTGCTGAAAACGACATTACAGTGGAAACCTGGAAGATGACGAGGTTTCGGCCGTCGTACGCAGGATTTGAAGTGGACGTGATGAACGCGCGCGGAAATTCAGTTCAGGGAAACACGAAGCTCGGTACCGTGAGGGACAGCTACGAAAGGAAGTGAATAGTGAATCGTAAATGGTAACTAGGGAAAGCAAACGCGAAGGAACGCGTGCGGCGCACCATTCACCATTTACTATTCACGATTTGCTATCCGCTGTTTACTGCTTGTTGTTTACCGCTTTTCATCCACCACAGTGAATTTAGCTGACGGCGCGAGTGCCTGACCCGAGACGCGATCGCGAATGCGAATCGCCAGCTCATATTCACCCGGCGCCAAACCTCGCGTATCGATTAGCCGGGCCAGCGTCAGGCGTTGGCCTGAGTCGCTCATGCCGCGCCAATCTTCCGTTTGCTTGCCAAGCTCCTTGCCATCTTTGAGTAGTGCATATTCAACGTCGACCGAGGGTCGCAGCGTCGTCTGATCGATCCCGGCGTTATAAACCTGGAGGTAAACGCCGACCGGATCGCCGCGCCGATAGATTCCAGACACGTTGGGAATCACCTTAGCGTTCCCAATGACGAATTGTCCGACGGCTGGTTGATCGAGCAGGCTCTCCAATTTCGCTGCAAGCACCAGAGTAGATGTCGAAAGCTTCTGCGGGTCGTACCTGGGAACAGGAAGGGCGATGTGCCGCACGCCGGTAGCTCCTGAAGCCACATCGCGGACAATCACATCGACTTTGTAGGTTCCGGGCGCTAAGGCCACGGCTTTCTGATAAGCAGACTTGCGATCTTTGGCTTCGCTAAGTTCCTGAGTTGTGGCAGTCGTGATCACAGGATCTTCAAAAACACCAGCGCGCCGACCGGCCACTGATGTGATTCGTCCGAAGATATTGATTCGCGCCTGTTGTAAGCCACCGCTATCCTGAAAAACTAAATCCTTGTTTTCAACTTGAATGGTGATCGCCGTAATTACGCGTTCGTCCGACTGGCGGAAGAAATCTACGCGAACGTCAAAGTTCAGCGGATTCTCTTCGATGACGCCGGTATTTACCGCCGATGCGAGGTCGTTAAACTTTACCTGCGGCGGACGACTGAGATCGGCCAGCAACTGCAAGCGCGAGAAGGGGCTGTCTTGTTCACGCTGATAATTTGCTGACCCAACACCACCAATTCCGCTGATGCGATCGCCTTTATCAGACAGACCCAGTTGTTCTGAGAGCGTTAAGCCCGCTCCCGGAATATTTAGGAGCGCGTCCTTCTCGTTCGGATTGCGGGCAATACGATACTCGCCGCTGCCGGTAGGATCCACAAATTCGATCTCAACGCCGGAACCTACTCCCGCAAGATATCGATAGAACCAGGTTTCAAATGGATAGGTTGATGTGTTACCACCACCTTCGTAGGAAGGACGTTCGTAGTTGCCTCCCATCGGGTGAGTCTCGCGCTCATCGGGCTTGCCATACATGATCCAGATGCGTCCGCGATCGGATTTCCAACCGGGCATCCCGGAAGCGAAATGCTCATTGGCATAAGCAATGCGCTCGTAGTACTCCTCTTTGAACTCATTTTCATCCGTGTCCGGGTCGGGATCGCGCCGACGCCAGAATTCTTCAATAAAGCGTTCCCGTTCGTCATCAGTCGCGAGTTTCTTAAAAGCCTTTCTCTCTTCGTCAGTAATGACGTAAGTGACGTCCTTCTCCAGCCAGTCCTTGTAAGCCTTCTTGAGCTCCGGCTTCACATTGCGGGGCTTGTCCATCGGATCCTGGCTTTGCCGGGGGTCTTGGGCGAAGCCAGACAAGCTGGTAGCGGCCAGAACAAAGGAGAAAATGGCCAGGCGAAGAGGGGCTTTGTGGTAAGACATTACTAAACTCCTAACACTCAAGTGAACGTTGTATTGAACAGAAACTGACACTGCAAAGAATCGGGCTCGATAAGGAAACTGAAGGATTCTAAGTCTCCTCAGGAACACAGTCAAGATGCCCCAAATGCAGCCGCAAGTTGCCTTTTTGACGAGGAGAACGGGTCAAACCGCAGTTCTGGGACGGCTAAATATCCAGGCGACGAATATCGAGACCAGGTAGAGAACAATCATGGGCGCGGCGAATAGCAGCATATTGGGAATATCGTTAGTGGGCGAAAGAACGGCTGCGACAATCAGGATTACGATTAGTGCCGTCTTCCAAATTTTGATCAGGAATTTCGCCGTGACCAGGCCGATCCGCGCCAGCACGTAAGTAATTGCCGGCATCTGAAAAACTATCCCCATGCCCAACATCACGATGATGATGAAATCGAAGTAGTCGTCCGCCTTTAACAAAAGCCTGAAATCGGACCCCAGCCCGAGCAGATACTTCGCCGCTGGCGGAAAAATTATCTTGTAAGCGAACGCCGCGCCGAGCACGAATGAGATCGATGACAGCGCAATAAACGGAGTGACGTAAGCGCGTTCGTGCGGATACAGGCCGGGCGAAACAAACGCCCAGATTTGCCACAACAGGAACGGCACCGACAAACAGAGCGCAGCATAAAGCGAAACCTTCACGTATAACGAAAACGGGTCTATCAGGCTATTGACTATCAGCTTGTCACTAATGCCGGCAAAGTCTTGCGGCAATGCTTTGAGATCGATGGGAAGGCGCACGCCTTTCGGGATGATGGTGTTGCCCGCGTACAAAGCCTCTTCGGTAAATAGGGCCA
>JBGPYG010000361.1:0-4275 GCA_041493085.1 Pyrinomonadaceae bacterium
AGTCATTCTGGCTGTTGCTTCTGTAATCCTGTTTATCTTGTAAATCCTGTCTTTGATCCAGAGCCCGCGCAAAATGTCCGAAGCTACTGACAATCCGCTGGTTGAGTTTCGCGACGTCAGTTTCTTTCATGCTGCGGCTTCTGCTCCAATAATTTCCCATCTCACTTTTACAGTTCGGCAGGGCGAAACGCTGGTCCTACTGGGCGAATCGGGTTGTGGCAAGACTACAACTCTCAAACTCATCAACCGGCTCTTGTTGCCCACGGCGGGCCAGGTGTTGGTTGAAGGTAAGTCTACAACCGACTGGGATCCAATTCGTTTGCGACGCCGCACTGGTTACGTGATTCAGGAAGGCGGCCTTTTCCCACACTTCACGGTGGAGAGAAATGTCGGCCTGGTGCCGGCGCTTGAGCGCTGGGACGAAACAAAGACTAAGCAGCGAGTGCACGAGTTGCTCGCGCTGGTGGGACTCGAGCCGAATGATTTTGCGCAGCGCTATCCCGGAGAATTATCAGGGGGACAACGCCAACGCGTCGGCGTCGCGCGAGCGCTCGCTGCGGAGCCGCCCTTGCTCTTGTTAGACGAGCCGTTTGGCGCGCTCGATCCTCTGACGCGCGCGAGTCTCCAGCGTGAGTTTGCCGACCTCAGCAGGCGGCTTAACAAAACTGCCGTGTTTGTTACTCACGACGTGCGCGAGGCGTTGCTGCTCGGTTCTCGCATCGGACTTATGCACCTGGGCCAACTGTTGTTGTTGGAAACTCCGGAAGACTTTCTCAAGTCGAAAAATGAGAAGGCCCTGGCTTACCTGGAAACGCTTGCAGTCGCGAAAGCGGGCCACTCTTCGCGTTTACCGGGGCGGGAGGGAACAGAATGAGCTTCTGGAACTTCCTGCAACAAAACTGGCCGGAGCTATTGACGCGTCTGCGCGAGCATTTTGAGTTGGTCATGATAGCCACGCTGGTTGCTGTCGCCATCGGTATTCCTACCGGAGTGCTCTTAACGCGAAAGAGATCTCTGCGCGGTCCTATTTTGGGTATCGCCAATGTGATGCAGACGATTCCCAGTCTGGCGCTCTTTGGGTTTCTTATTCCGCTCAAATATGTGGGAGGCATCGGGACGCGCACCGCGATTGTCGCTCTCGTGCTCTATTCGTTGCTTCCCATTATCCGCAACACAGTGACTGGCATTCTCGGCGTCGATCCCAATGTGCGCGAGGCGGCAGTTGCGATGGGAATGACAAGCCGGCAGATTCTC
This sequence comes from Pyrinomonadaceae bacterium, assembly GCA_041493085.1. Lineage (GTDB taxonomy): Bacteria > Acidobacteriota > Blastocatellia > Pyrinomonadales > Pyrinomonadaceae > PSRF01. The sequence continues at coordinate 1,255 of JBGPYG010000361.1, forward strand.
TGGCAAGTCGAGTTACCGCTGGCAATGAGCGTGATAGTCACCGGTGTAAGAGTGGCGATGGTAATCGCTATTGGTGTTACAACGATCGCCGCGGCGGTCGGAGCGGGCGGGCTTGGCGTATTCATTTTTCGCGGGATCCGGCAGTTTGACAACAACCTCTTGCTCGCCGGCGCGGTGCCCGCGGCGTTGCTGGCTCTAACGGCAGATTTCGGCCTGGGTTTGGTCGAGCGCCACTTCTCGGTAGCTCGCCGGCGGAAGGCGGGCAGGACTTCCGCGTTGAAAAAGTTGGCACTAGTCGCAACGGCACTCATAGCGATCGTCGCGATCTATGCAGGTTGGCGCGATTCGCGTTCGCACACTTCGCAAGCGACCAGCGCTCGTGTAGTTGTCGGCTCAAAAGACTTTACTGAGTCTGCGATTCTCGGTGAGATTGTGGCGCAGATGCTGGAAGCGCGCGGTGTTGCAGTTGAGCGCAACTTTGAACTGGGCGGAAATCTACCGCATGATGCACTGCTGGCAGGAAAGATCGATCTCTATCCCGAATACACCGGTACGTCTTACACCGCGATACTAAAGCACGCGCCGATAACTGACCCACGCGCGGTCTACGAGCAAGTTAAGAAGGAGTACGCGGAAAAATTCAATGTCGCGGTAAGCGAGCCGCTGGGGTTTGATAATACATTTGCGATACTTGTCCGTGGCGCTGAGGCAAGACGACTCAAGCTGAAAACGATCTCTGACGCCGTGCCGTACACGCTCAACTGGCGCGCTGGGTTTGGGCAGGACTTCATGTCGCGAGCCGATGGCTATCCAGGCTTTGCCAAAGCTTACGGGTTGAAATTTGCCGAGCCACCGCGCGAGATGGATCTTTCACTGACGTACATCGCACTTGCTTCGGGCAAAGTTGATCTGATTGCCGGCAATTCAACCGAAGGAAGAATTGCGGCGCTCGACCTGGTGCAACTCGAAGACGATCGGCATTACTTCCCGCCATACGAAGCCGTCTACCTCGTGCGCAGCGACTCATTGGCGCGCGTTGAGTCGCTCAGGGAAGTGCTGGCGAAACTGGCGCACGCAATCCCAACCGAGGAGATGCGGCAGTTAAACTACGAAGTCGATGCTAATAAACGCAGCACCGCTGAGGTTGTGGGTCAATGGATCAAGAAGAAGGGATTTTGAGCTCCGCAGGAGCGACGTAGTCCATTCCATTGGCGAACCCAACGGGGCATGCTAATTCCTGGTGGCGAGTATCCATCGGAACCAAAACAAATACAGAACCGGGAGCGGTAGCGACCGGGTCGTGGTACGCTGGAAACTTCTGTGTACCTGGCGGTGACCCGGTCGCTCTGTATTCGTCGACCCACATGTAAGAAGGTTGGCCTTACGCTAATATTTCAGCTTATACGTTGAACTGTCTGGTGGTGCTATAAAATGCGCAGTCAATACTATTTGGAGAACAACCTTGGAGAAGAAAATGAGAAAAACCCTTGTCCTGAGCGTCGTGTTGTCCTTGTTGCAAACTCTTGTACTCGCTCAAAGCAAAGCGCCCGCACCGCCAAAGGTTGTGCTGATCAAAGCCGGGCGTCTTATTGATGTGCGCGCCGGACGCGTGCTGGAGAACCAGGGAATACTTATCGAAGGCCAGCGTATCAAAGCGGTAGGCGCGCTCACGGAAGTTCAGAAAACAGTACCGCCAACAGCGCAAGTAATCGATCTCTCGAAGTCCACCGTCCTGCCCGGGCTTGCCGATTGCCACACGCACATACTGTTGCAAGGCGACATCACCGCTGCGGATTACGATGAACAACTGCTGAAGGAGTCGATTCCTTATCGCACGATCCGCGCGACGGTCGCGGTGCGCACGGCTCTGCTTAACGGCTTTACCGTGATGCGCGATCTGGAAACGGAAGGTGCCATGTACGCCGACGTTGACGTCAAGACCGCGATCAATCGCGGCGTCATTCCCGGCCCGCGCATGTTTGTTTCCACGCGCGCCTTTTCCGCGACTGGCATGTATCCGCTGCTGGGTTATTCCTGGGAACTAAAAATGCCGGAAGGGGTGCAAATCGTTGACGGCGCCGACAACATACGCCGCGCGGTGCGCGAGCAGGTTAAGTATGGAGCTGACTGGATAAAGTTTTACGCCGATCGTCGCTACTACTTGAAGGATGGCGCGCTTCACTCCTGGGTAAACTTCACTGATGAAGAAATGAAGGCGATGGTTGACGAGGCACACCGTCTCGGCCGGCGCGTAGCTGCCCACGCGATGGGCTGGGACGGAATCGACGCGTCTCTCAAAGCCGGCGTGGATTCGATTGAGCACGGCTATGGACTCGACGAAGGCCTCATGGATCGCATGGTCCGCCAGGGAACCTATTGGTGTCCGACGATCTACGTCGGCGTGTATGTTGCTGAAGGCCGCGCGGCCGCCGGGGCGCCGATTTGGCTGGCGATGCGCAACCTGGAAGCGAAAGCTTTTGGCATTGCGGTGCGCAAGGGTCTGAAGATCGCTTACGGCACGGATGCAGGTGGTTACGCCTGGACTGAAAACCAGGCAAAAGAGTTTGCCTACATGGTGCGCTACGGAATGACGCCGATGCAGGCTATTCAATCGGCGACTGTCGCCGCGGCGGATCTTCTGGAACGCACGGACGACTTTGGCGCAATTGAGGCAGGGAAGCTTGCGGACATTATCGCTGTCACTGGCGATCCGTTACGCGATATCACTGAACTGGAACGCGTGCGTTTCGTAATGAAGGGTGGCGAGGTTTACCGAAATGAGATTGGACGATGAGTGCCTCTGGGATCGACGGTCGAGCGTGTAGACTCAGTTCGGACTCAGATTTTCCATTTATCATTTCTCAGTTGTCATTTTTCATACGCGAATTCAACTTGGAAGTGCAACAGATCGTGATCGAGACCTGACGTCATCATGGACCGTTCTTGTTCACACCTGGCTGGAGCCAGGTGCTCCGGCGTTTTGCGCTTACACTTCGCTCGCGATTATCAGAACCGGGAGCG
>JBGPYG010000174.1:0-7640 GCA_041493085.1 Pyrinomonadaceae bacterium
AGCAGCACCACGACCGCGACGAGGATGAGAACGCGGCTCTTCAACGTGAGCGGCAGCTCGAAAAAAGTTATTTCCTTGTCAAGAAAGTTACTCATGTTAGGACTGCTCCTTCCTCTGAATGTCAGTATCGCCTGCAGTAGGACGGTATCAGCGGCGCGTGACTCGCTAACGAGACCCATGTGAAAAGTCAGCGAGCGGATTTCAGCCTGGAAGGCTGGCAGATAGTAGCCGGTGGTCGTAGCGTAGCGAAGACCACCGGAAAGCAATGAACAGTTCGTCTGCACCCCGAAGGGGTGCCACGGTTTTCTGACACCCTTTCAGGTGTGAAAACATTTCGCTTTGGTCCGGTGGTCTCCGCTACGCTACGACCACCGGCTACTATCTGACAGCCTTTCAGGCTGGGTCCGGAAACTACTTTGGCTTGACCAACAAGTAACCCTGCATCTCCTGGTGGAGCGCCGAGCAAAAGTTTGTGCAATAGTACGGGAAGACGCCCGCCTTGTCGGCGACGAATTCGATGGTTTTCATCTCGCCCGGATCAACCACGACGTTGAGGTTGTACTCGGCCAGGCCAAAACCGTGCAGTTCGTCAGTCGTCTGCTCGATGTTGGTTAAGTAGATGGTCACGTGATCTCCCTGTGTTACTTCGACCTTGTTTGGATCGAAGCTGCTGCGCGCGGCGATCATCTTCACCACCACTTCGTTACCGTTGCGCGTGACCCCCGTGTCCTTCACATCCCAAACGGCATTGACGTTCTTCATTTCCTCTTTGGGATAGACCTCGATTGGTTTCAGCTTCTCTATCTTAATCATCTGCGCGTAGTGCGGCTCCGGCTCCGTGAAAGCATCGTAGAGCAGCTTCATCTTCTCGCCGGTGATGTCTATAAGTTGCGAGCTTTCAGGTTGCGATGGGCCAACGTTGATGTGGCGGCCATGTGAAAGCTTGTTTAGCGCGACCAGATATTTTCCGTCCGGGTGCATGGTGTCGCCTCCGGCAACGGCGAGGTGTCCGATGTTGTAGCTGATCGGAATCTTGTCCACGACTTCCCAGGTTCCGAGTTTCCACTTGGCGACCGCCGATTCGACGAAGAGGCTCGTGTAAGCGTAGCCTTGATCGTCAAACTGCGTATGCAGCGGCCCTAGTCCGACATTGACCTCGGCATCCTTCACGTGGTCGTAATTGATGACCGGAATGCCATCCTCGTCGCCGGTGAAGTCCTTGTTCTGAATCGCCGTCAAAATCTTTTCCATGTTAAAGGCGGTCGTGATGGATTGCAGTTTCCCGCTGGCGATGACGTATTTGCCATCGGGACTTACATCAACACCGTGCGGGCTCTTGCTGCAAGGAATCAGATAGACGACGCCCGGCGCCTGCTTTGGATCAATGACCTGGACGCCGCCGATCATCTTGAACTTGCCGTCCTTGATTGCCTGCTCCGCGGCTTTCCAGTTCACCGCGATCACGTAGTCGCGGTCTTTCTGTGTCGAGGTGACTTCGAGTTTCCCGATCGCGCGTTCCGAGTTGTAACAAGTCCAGAAGGCCCAACCTTCGCTTGGGCCTTTCCCCGACGAACCAAGATCGAAGTCGAAAGGCGGCATCAAAATTTGCCAGCCGGTGGTCATCTCGCCCGACTGAGGATTGATGGCGATTCCGGCTACGACGCCGTTGTATTTCGTTGCGTAATCTTCAATCGGTTCGTAAGTGCCCTTGGGCAGCGGCACTGAGAAGCGCGAAGCGGCCAGCACATACTCGCTGTTTGGAGTTACGAATGCGCCGCCGTGAAACCCCGAGATATTCGGCACCGGTCCAAGAATCTGTTTGGTCTTGAAGTCGCGCAGATCAATCCGCGCCATGCGGTTGTTCGCATTGTCGTTGACGAAGAGCCAGCGCCCGTCATAGTCGCCTTTGGTTTGGCTGAGCGCGGGGTGATGCACGTCGCCCCAGGTGTACGCCCCCAGCATCTCCTTTGACTCTTTATCGAAACCGTAACCCGTTGCGGGATACGGCGCGAACACGGGAATTGTAGTGATATGCCTCATCGAAGGCACACCGGCGACATAGACATTGCCGGAATGGCCACCTGAGTAAAACATGTAGTACTCATCCATATCGCCCGGTGCGACGTAGGTCGCGACGGCTGCTTCGGCCACGTCGCCTCGCTCTACTTTGGTTTTCTTTGAGCAACTGACCAGAATGCCAGCCACTACCAAAGCGCAAAGCACACCGAGGCCGAACCACGTCAGCTTTGTATGATTGCTTTTCATGTCTGAGTTCTCCTTTTCCAAATTAGGACAGCCTGGCTCTTGAAGTCAGTACTGCCTGCGACTCATTTCTTCGCAGGCTGGGGTGTTGCCTTGTTGAGCGCTTGATTAGCAGCCTGCGCTTGCTGGTCCATCTTCTTTTGATAAGCTACTTTCAGTTTCTCCACTGCTTCTTGCCGCTCTTCATCTGTCAATTGAATCTGGGTTGCTAAGACCACCGCCATCGTGCCGGTTGGTTTAGCCAGGAAATCTTCCAGCGTCTTTCCGAAACGGCTCTGGACATCCGAGACGGCGAATGAAAGATCCGGGCCGATGTCCGAGGCGGACTTAATGTCGAGGGCACTGATCGAGTGGCAGGCGAAACAGCCTTTCTTCACAAAGAATGCCCCCTCGCCTGTGAGCATCTGTTTTTCTCTTTCCGTTTCTTCCGGCGTTTGCGATTCCGCGAACTTAACGCCGGGGAGATAGCGAGCCGGGATCGATGCTCGCTTCCAGCTCATGACCAGCAAAGCGAGCGATTGCGCGTCGCGGCTGTTGAAGCCAAAGTTTGGCATCACCGTTTCGGGTACCAGCGATTTCGGATTTTGAATGTGGGCCACGTGCCAGGCAAATGCTGTTTTGACACCGAGCATCCGCGAGTAGTCATACTGCTCAGCGGATTTGTCTCCGACAAAGGTCAAGTCTGGACCAATCACACCACCGCGCCCGTTGATAGTGTGGCAAGCGCGGCAGCTCTTGGCTTGGACCAGTTGTTTAGCCTGATTGATGTAGTCTGCGCCGGCGGTTTCCCGATCGTAACGATGGCAGACGTTGCAATTCATCTGCATCATCGCCTTCTTGTCTTTCATCAAATAGAGTTCGCTCACCTGCTTGCCCAACAGCGGATCTTCCCAGTTGGGTGTGAAGCCGTGGGCCGATTCAAGATCGGTAGCATACCCCTGGCCTCCGTGACAAACCGTACAGCCGTATTGACTGAGCGGATGCTTCTTCAGAATTTCTTGCGGGTGCGCCTTGAACGGATTGGGCGCGTTCTCTAGTCCTTTCCATTCCATGCCCTGATGACAGGTCGTGCAGCGATCGACGCGGTCAAGCTCTTTCACCCAAATCTGTTGCAAGCCCCGCGGAACCTGAGCGGCTCTGTCAGCGCCAAACTTCTTCGCTACTATCTCCTGAAACTCGTCCTGATAGCCCTTCCATTCAGGCGTGGAGTAATTCCAAAAGATAAGCGCCGTGATGACAAGAATCACACCACCGAACGAGTACAGCAGGATTGAATCTTTCTTGAACACCTTCGCCTCTCCTTAGAATTTTCGGGGCATCGTGGGCCAGCTCTCCCAGGGCCAGTAGAAGTTCCAGTAAGGCCCGCGTAAGTAAGTGCCGATGATCGTCAGAATTAGAATTCCCGCCACGACAATCAGAAACACGAGATTCTGTTTGCGCCTCTCTTTCGCCAGCAAAACGCCAACCGCCTGCACAGGAGACTTGTCCAGATAAGGCCAGGCGAGCGCCGCAATGACGAGGATGCCGGGAAGGACAATTCCACCTATAAGAGCGCCATTGATGGTGATGCCGCCGATGGTGAAGGTTGTGTCAGTAACCAGTTCCTGCAACCAAAGGAAGTACCACGGCGCTTTTGCCGGATTCGGTGTGATGCTCGGATTGGCCGCTTCTTCAAGGGGTGCGTGAAAGAGTATGGTCAACAGCGCAGCGACGGCGAGCGTCCCCAGGGTCACCAACAGCAAGCGCCGCGTCAGATTAGGTGACGAACTGACTGTGTGTTTGTCCTCGTCAACTATTGACGTTTCTACATGTACTGTTCGGCCGCTGGTGATTCCCAACAGCGAATAAGTTTTGCTCTTGATTGGTTGTACATTTTCCTTCTTCTGCTCAAGCGAAAGCTGATCGACACAGGCCAGGCCACCATCTTTCCTAACGCGCCACATGTGATAAGAGAAAAGGAGCAGCACGCCCATCGGCAGGAAAAAGCAATGCAGCACGTAGAATCGTATGAGCGTGTTTTGATCAATCGTTCGACCACCCAGCAAGAAAAAGCGCAAGGGTTCGCCGACGACTGGCGCCGAAGACGCGATGTTTGTTCCCACGGTGATTGCCCAATAGGCGAGCTGATCCCACGGCAACAAGTAGCCGGTGAACGAAAGCAGCAACGTCATAAGCAGTAACACCACCCCGATGATCCAGTTGAGTTGACGATTCTGGTTTGCGGCAGTGCCGTTTTTGTAGGCGCCGGCGAGAAACACTCGCACCATGTGGAGAAAGACGACCGCGACCATCAGGTGCGCGGAGATGCGATGCAGTCCTCGTAAGAACCAACCGAAAGAAACTGTGAACTCCAGGTCTTTAACCGAGAGATAGGCGCGCTCGACCGAGGGCACATAAAGAAACATCAGCGGAATGCCGGTGATGATCAGGATCAGGAACAAGACCGCCGAGATCGTCCCGAGCCAGAAAGAGTAGTTCCATGAGAGACTCTGGCGCGTTACTTTTGCCGGAAACCAGTGCAGCAGAAAGTTTCGTACGATGGAATCGCCCGCCTCGCGGTTAGTCTCAGGCTGCCACGTCCATTTGATCCTGTCCCAGGTTGCGCGTCTATTCTTCAGCATCGCCCAGGGCGTACGTTTCATCACCATGAAGCGGTCCCTTCTCTAAACGGTCAATCTAAACTCCTGGGCCACCGTCTGCGAGGTATCCACGACAAGTTGCCCGTCTTCGGGCGCCACCTCCAGCTTGTAATGCGCCAATGGCCGCGGCGCCGGGCCGGCGTAATTCGTGCCGTCGCCGTAATACTTTGACCCGTGGCAAGGGCAAGCGAATTCCACCTGGTCGTCAATCTCCCGACCTCGCACGTTCACTTTCTTTGGTTGACTCAAACGCTGCATCTTCACGGTACAACCAAGATGCGTGCAGCTGGCTGAAATACAATGGAAAGTATTTTTCTGACGAAAGATGAAGACTCGCTTGTCTTCAATGAACTTGGCACCTTCGCCGAACTGATCGACTGTGCCAACTTTGAATCGTTGCGGATCTTCGTAGAGAACATTCGGCACGAGGGAACGAACGAACGCATAGGCCTGACCACCAATGGCGAGCAGGGTGGCACCAAGACCTATACGCGAAATTAGTTTGCGTCGTGTCAGGTTAACGCCGCCAGACTTTGCGCTCTCATCCGGTTTTTGGGGCGAGCTGGCCGGCTTCGCCGGATTCTCAGGCCCTGACTTCTTGCTCCTCATAGTAAAAGACCTCCATTGTCATCGCGTCTGTTGGGCAGCGAATTGCGCACAGGCCGCAGCGAATGCACTTCTCGTCGTCCTTAAGCATGGCCGACAGTGGCCCGCTCAACGAGACGCCCTCGTTCTCGATGATCCTCTCTTTAACTTCTGGTTCGAGATCCAGCTCTTCGATTGGCACGAGCTTCAGACAGTATTCGGGACAGATATCCACGCAGCGATTGCAAAGCACGCACTTCTCTGCATCGTAGATGGTTTGGATGTGGCAGTAGAGGCAGCGTTCGGCCTGCTCTCTGGCTTGCTCTTCAGTGTAGCCAGTCTCAACTTCCGAGATTCCAGTGCGGCGATCGAGTGAGATAGTCGGCGGGGCTTCACGCTCGCACTTCTCGTAATCTTCCGGTCTACGATACGAGCGCGTCGGCAATTCCTCGATGCGAAGGTTTACAACCAGATCGGTCTTCACTCCTCGCAGATAGTCATCAATCGAGAGCGCTGCGCGTTTGCCGTTCGCTACCGCTTCGATCAAATTGCGCGGGCCAAAGGCGACGTCGCCGCCCGCGAACAGACCGGGCGCGGAAGTCGCGAGCGTGCCAGGATCAACTTTAATGGTTCCTTGCGGGCTCAACTCCACCCGATCCTCGGGAGTCAGGAATGAGAGATCCGCCTGTTGTCCGATCGCGAGAATGACCGAATCCACCTCGAATGTTTCGCTGAAGGCCGGATCGTAAACAGGATTGAATCGACCATTCTCATCGTAGGTGCGCTTGACGCCGATGAACTCGACGGCTTTGAGACGGCCATTGTCGCCGACGAATCGTTTAGCTCCGCGTTGCGGAATGAAGTGCACACCTTCGCGCTGCGACTCTTCAAACTCCTCCCGGCCTTGCGTCGTGCGCATCACCGGCATCTCTGCGAAGGATTCAAGGCTGGCGATGTGAACTTCTACGGCCCCGGCGCGAATGGCCGCGCGTGCAGCATCTATCGCAGCATGTAGTCCCTCGCCTCCTTGTAGTTCAATGCCTTCACCGGCCTCGTCTGCTTTTCCAGCCGCTTCCATTCCCGCGCGCAGTGCTAAGCGTGCTGCATCGAAAGCGACAAAACCGCCGCCGATCACCAGAACCTTTCGGCCCAAATCCACGCGATAACCGTTGTTGATGTTGAGCAGGTAGTCGATTGCCTTAATCACGCCATCCAGGTTTGAGCCTTCGATGTTCATGTCGCGGCCCTTCTGCACGCCGACACTGAGAAAGACTGCTTCATAACCTGCGGCTCTAAGTTCCTTGATTCCGAACTTTTCGTTGAGCGGAGCATTGAGCTTGATCTCGACACCAAGTTGAACGACCTTTTGAATCTCTTTCTCGATGATCGAGCGCGAAAGGCGAAACTCCGGAATGCCATGAAACATCATCCCGCCGGCTTGATTCGTCGCTTCAAAAACCGTCACTCGATAGCCCATCAACGCCAGGTCGTGCGCTGCGGCAATACCCGCCGGCCCAGCGCCGATGACCGCGACTTTCTTTCCGCGCGCCACATTGGCGCGACTCGCTTGCAGCACCGGAAGATGCCCGCGCCGCTTGTTGCCTGCATCCTGAATTCCTTCGCGCAGCGCATCCTGAGTGTCCGGCTCCATCGATTCGACGCCGTACTTTTCGGTCACAAAACGCTTGAGCGCGCGGATCGTAATCGGCGCGTCAATCTTTCCGCGACGACAGGCGTCCTCGCACGGAGCGGCGCACACGCGCCCACAAACAGAAGCGAAGGGATTCGGCGAACGCGATACCAGGTAGGACTCTTTGAACTGACCTTCGGCGATGAGTTGGACGTATTTGCCCGCGTCCGTCTTGACCGGACAGGCGGCTTGGCAGGGGATCATACCCATCCAGAATTCAATATCTGGGACGAGCGTTTTGTATTTAGGCACACTCATAGCGAAAGTCGATTTCGTCCAATCGCTATACGCTAAGCAAAAGCTGCTCCAAACAAAAACGGAGATTTACAAGGAATTACAGGTGAGACTCTAGAGCCCTTGAAGGATGAAGGCAAGTGACTTAGGTTACGTCTTTAGCGGGCTTATGAGGCCGCAACCTCAATAGCCGAGTTGATTCTCGCTTGTTGTAAAACAATTTGGAGGGG